>NZ_JBICMI010000048.1:0-49966 GCF_043106155.1 Pseudomonas sp. FYR_7 | reverse complement strand
GAAACCCTAAACTTGGCTCAGCAATCTCAAATGACTATGTGATTTCTCGCATGGCCACTTGTGATGCTGATAATCTTTCTGACTATCAGTCCGTACTCACAAGCACCCACACGAATTGCTTGATTCGATTTGTTAAAGAGCGTTTGGCTGAGAGCGTTTCGTCTCAACCGAGGCGCGCATTCTACGCTTTCCTCGTTGCCTGTCAAGCGTTTATTTTGAAGTTTTTTGAAGCGCCTTACTCGAAGACTTGAAACTTCAACCGCTGACCGACTTCCCCGCTGCGTTACTCGCTGCGAGGTGGCGAATAATACGCGCTTTGAATCTGGAGTCAACCCTTTGATTTAAAAACTTTTGCGCGTGTACCGCCCCACTCCGCGCAACTTAATGAGGCCGCGGTGAATCTGTAGATAAACCCACCACGGAGCGTAGCGGTAATGAGCGAGGCGCAAAGCGAGAAAACCCCGGGCCTGTCTGCAGACGAACAACAGGAGGTCAGCTCCAACCAACCGCCACGTGCGGCAGTGCTGCACGAGACCATCCGGTTGCAGGGCGATCAGGAACTGGAACGAACATTGGCTGCGCTCTGGTGGTCAGCCCTTGCCGCAGGTTTGTCCATGGGGCTGTCACTGATGGCCATGGGTCTTCTGTACTCGCGTCTGCCGGACGGCGAGAGCGCGCAAGTCATCGCCAGTATCGGCTACAGCGCCGGCTTCCTAGCCGTCATCATCGCACGGCAGCAGTTGTTCACCGAGAACACTCTGACCGCCGTCCTGCCGGTGATGACGACGCCAACGCTAGGCAACTTCGGTCGCCTGTTGCGTCTCTGGGGCGTGGTCCTGGCCGGCAACCTGGCCGGTACCTTGCTGGTGGCCTGGGTAATGCTCGAACTGCCCATCTTCGATACCAAGACGGACATCGCGTTCCTGGAAGTGGGGCGCAAGGTGATGGAAAACGACGTCAGCCAGATGTTTGCCAAAGGCATCGTGTCCGGCTGGATGATCGCCACCATGGTCTGGATGATCCCCTCCATGGAGCACGCCAAGATCTGGATCATCCTGGTCATCACCTACCTCATGGCATTGGGCGACTTCACTCATATCGTGGTGGGGTCGGTAGAAGTCTCGTATCTGGTCTGGGCAGGTGAAGAGACCTGGAGTAACTTCCTGCTGCACTTTGCCTTGCCTACGCTGGCCGGCAACATCATCGGCGGCAGTTTCATCTTTGGTCTGATCAGCCATGCCCAGGTGCGCAGCGACAGCGGCAAGTCGCCGTCACAGTTACTCAAAGATGAAAATCGCTCGCAAACGCCTCAAGACGGTCAGCAAAAGTGAAACGTAGCCTCACGGCGTACGGGTAACATCCCCTCTTCTTCTATAAGGAAGCTGGGCCAAGGCGTGCCAATAACGCCGCCCAGCTTTGCCATCTTCTTTCAGATCCCAGTCAGGCATACTCGCCTCCACTGCTCGCATCACCCGTGATTTGGCTTGCAAGGCCATGTCTCGTGCGTCGCCCATGGCCCAGAATACTCACGCACGTTAAGCAATAAGCGCCCGATTAGAGATGACATCCATGGAGACACGCACCGGCAAGGGCCTTTCGTTTGCCAAACGGATTTATCTGCCACGGGTACTGGGCAAGGGTGTGGGGCTTTTCGCGGTAATGGCCGCAGTAGAACCCTTGTCTCCCCCCGTCTGGGTTTGGGCATTCATGCTGTTCAACGGCTTGCTGTGGCCACATTTGGCCTATCTGTGGGCGGCCCGGTCCAAAGCCCCCTACCAGGCCGAGCAACGCAACTTTTTTCTTGATTCGCTAATGGGTGGGTTCTGGGCCGGTGCCATGCAGTTCAATCCGCTGCCGACGGTTACCGTTCTATCGATGATCACCATGAACAACGTCGCAGCCGGCGGCAAGGCCTTGGCTATTCGCGCAGGCATGGCGCAAGTGGCAGGCATGCTTACGGCTTGCGTCTTGCTGGGGGCGGGATTTCAACCCGACGCCACCGCCTTTCAGGTCTATGCTTGCCTGCCGATGCTGACGTTGTACCCGGCGGCGCTAGGGTGGGTGTGCTATCGACTGGCAATCAAGCTGGCCGAGCACAAACGCCGACTCAACACCCTCAGCCTGACCGATAGCCTGACCGGGCTGCTCAACCACGGCGCCTGGAAAGACCTTCTAGCGAGGCGTTTTCACGGGTGCAGGAAACAGCGCGGTGAAGCGGTAGTTGCTCTGATCGACATCGATCACTTCAAGACCATCAACGACACCTTCGGCCATGTAGTGGGCGATCAGGTGCTGCGCCAGGTGAGCATCGAGTTGCTCGGCGCCCTGCGCGAGGGCGACAAGGCCGGCCGCTACGGGGGTGACGAGTTTTGCGTGATACTGCCTAGCACCACTGAAGCCCAGGCCTGCCAGGCCATGGAGCGCCTGCGCGAGCGCGTGGCGGCCTACCGCGACCCGCAGACGCCGCACCTGCGCATCAGCTTGAGCATTGGCCTGTGCCCGTTCGACCCCTCGCTGGAGACGCCGGACGGCTGGTTACGCCAGGCGGACACCGCTTTGTATGTAGCCAAGCGCAACGGTCGGGATCGCGTCATGGCCACTCATCGAGCCGATACCAGCGTGACGCCTTCTGCCGAGCCCCCCGCCTTCATATCCCTGGCGCGATGACGCCTGCCGGGTGCAAGCGCCGCTCGGCCACAATCTCCGGCAGGTCCTGCCGACGTAGGTAAGCCCTCAGCGGCTCACTCACATTCAGCCGCTCATCCATGCGTTGCTCCAGCAACAGGCCCAGCCGCTCGCGACACAAGGCCATGCGATGCCCCTGCTCAGGTCGCCATACGAACTCGTTGCACGGCATGATGCTGTCGTCGGCGATATCCATGCCGAAGGCATCCTCGGAGAAACGCATGATATAGAGGCCACGTTTACCGTGAAAGCCGACGAAGCCCTTGAGCTGCTCGGCTGCATTGCAGATATCCTGGGATGTAATGGTCATGCCCCACCTCACGATGAATGGAACGCGCTGCGCAGTCATCAAACGCAAATGCTTGCCGCTGCCAGCCACGCCCGCGCGTAACGGCCCACGTCGCCGGAACAAATGCCAGGCAAAAAAATGGGCGACCGAAGTCGCCCTAAATGCCTTGCGTGCTCGTGAATCGAGAAGGTCAAGGGCGCTTGCGCTTGCTCGAGTCCTTCCAGATGAAAATGCCTAGACCGGCGAAGAAAGCCACCATCAACCCCACCGTTACCACCCCTGCGATAACCACGTTGTCGAAGAACATGCCGACCTCTCCATTTGTTTGCCGTTGTCCGATGGGAGAACAGTAACCAATGCCAGACGGGAGGAAATTGACCAGGGTCAATGACGCCCGGGGACGGGCGCGCGGGGCGGGTGCAGGGTTGACCTGCGTCAAGCATCAGCGCTTCTTGGGCTTGCGCTTGGACTTCTTCTTGGCAGCATTCAAGGGCAGTGCCTGCTCGAAGGCATCGCGCATCTCGTTCAGGCGCTTTTCCTTGATGTCATGCACGCGGCGTGCACGTTCGGCATCGAAATCAATGAGATTGTCTTGGCTCATACTGGGCTCTACACGCTACGGATACTGCATGATGGGGCCAGAACCAGACGCTTGCCAGCCCCGTTTCATACTTCGATGTCCACCAGCAGCCCCTGGCGCACGGGCTCGCCCATCAAGGGCACCACTGGCACGGTATTGTCGGCGTTGACCTCATGGCCCGGCAACGCGTCGAATCGCTCATCGTGATCTTTGCCTTTACCCTCGCGTTGCTGCTGTCGGCGCTGCTCCTCGCGCAGCAGCAACTGCTGGTCCTGCGGGTCACGCTGGCGCTTGAGGTCGATTGCACTTTCACCGGACGCAGGCTGCGCCGGCACTACCGGCTTTATATCCGGGGTCGGTTTGACCGGGTCCTGCTGCGAGGTGACCGGGGCAGCGCTGAGCGGAATGATCGGTGGCAGCATGGCGGTTCTCCTGTACCCCTGTATCGGCAGCCCTGCTGCTGCCTTGAAGTCATGGACAACATTTAGCCCGATTCGTCCGCCGCCTCATCCTCTTCCTGCAAGGCGGTTTCGCTCCAGGGACGCTGGTAGACCTGCTGCCACACTGCATCCATATGGGCCCGAACCCAGGCCGGGGCGGCCTTGAGCGAGGCACTGTCCTGGCGCTCGCCGCCGATCGGGTCTTCGCCTGCCGGGGTGATCAGCGACTGGCCTGTGATGCTGTAGACCCTTTGCCCGTCCCGCATCTCGATGGCGATGTCATGGGGCTCGACACCTCCTCCGCAGAACGCATGGCTGGCCACCGTCACCTCGGCCGCACCGTTCTGGTCGAGGTCGGCCACGCCGCTGACATCGGTGTAGAAATCCACATCCAGGTCCAAACCCGGACACGTGGTTTGCTGATCGATCTGCCAGCGCGCCTGGAAGGCTTCCTGCGCTTTGCTTCGGCCGTACAAGGTGGCCTTGAGCACGACCTTATCCACTTCCTGCTCACTTTCAGGGTCGCTGGCCTGGCCATCGACACGGCTCAAGACCAACAGCCCTTCGCCGTCCCTGTCCCGGTAGTGCACACTCTTGAGCGGTGCCTGTACGCCCAGCACCTCCAGTTGCTCCATGGGGATAGGCGGCAACATTTCGAAGGTCTTCGGCTTGCATCCTGCCAGGAGCAGACCGCCGACCGTGAGGCTCAAGACAACGCAAAGAGGCTTGGCAGGCATGGGATGCAGAACCCTCGTCGGCACGGCAGGAAGCGACGAAACGGCTAGACTGATGCACCGGCCGAGACCGTTCGGCACCCTCAGGTGCACTCGGCACTTTGGTCTGCCCGGCCGATCCGTTAACATAATCGGCTTTTTCATCGCGGGAGTGCAGGCAGTATGGCGCAGCAGTATCAACCGGGGCAACGCTGGATCAGCGACAGCGAGGCAGAGCTCGGCCTGGGTACCATCCTGGCGCAGGATGGCCGCCTCCTGACCGTCCTCTACCCGGCCACTGGCGATACCCGCCAATATTCCCTGCGCAATGCGCCGCTGACACGCGTGCGCTTCTCGCCAGGTGACCAGATCACTCATTTCGAAGGCTGGAAACTGACCGTGCGGGAAGTCGAGGACATCGACGGCCTAATGGTCTATCACGGGCTCGACGGGCAGAATCAGCCCCGGACGATGCCGGAGACCCAGCTGTCGAACTTCATCCAGTTCCGCCTGGCCAGCGACCGCCTGTTCGCCGGCCAGATCGACCCGCTGTCCTGGTTCAGCCTGCGCTATAACACCCTGCAGCATACCAGCAAGCAGATGCAGTCCACGCTGTGGGGCCTGGGCGGCTGCCGTGCCCAGCCCATCGCCCACCAGTTGCACATCGCCCGCGAAGTGGCCGACCGCAGCGCACCTCGCGTACTGCTCGCCGACGAAGTGGGCCTGGGCAAGACCATCGAGGCAGGCCTGGTGATTCATCGCCAACTGCTGACCGGCCGCGCCAGCCGGGTGCTGATCCTGGTGCCCGAGAACCTCCAGCATCAATGGCTGGTGGAGATGCGCCGGCGCTTCAACCTGCAGGTCGCCCTGTTCGATGCCGAACGGTTCATTGAAAGTGATGCCAGCAACCCCTTCGAGGACGCCCAGCTCGCGCTGGTCGCGCTGGAGTGGCTGGTCGACGACGAGAAAGCCCAGGATGCGCTGTTCGCGGCGGGCTGGGACCTGATGGTGGTCGATGAGGCGCACCACCTGGTCTGGCACGAGGAACACGCCAGCGCCGAATATGCGCTGGTCGAACAGCTGGCTCAGGTCATTCCCGGCGTGCTGCTGCTCACTGCAACCCCTGAACAATTGGGCCAGGACAGCCATTTCGCGCGTCTGCGCCTGCTCGACCCCAACCGTTTCCATGACCTGGCGGCCTTCCGCGCCGAAAGCGAGCATTACCGCCCGGTGGCCGAGGCGGTGCAAGAGCTGCTGGACGAGGGACGCTTGTCGCCGAAGGCCCACGCCACCATCCAGGGTTTCCTCGGGGCCGAGGGCGACGCACTGCTCGCGGCGGTCAACGACGGAGACAGCCAGGCCAGCGCCCGACTGATCCGCGAACTGCTCGATCGCCATGGCACCGGACGCGTGCTGTTCCGCAACACCCGCGCCGCCATCCAGGGGTTCCCTGAGCGGCAGTTGCACCCTCACCCACTGCCCAACCCAGAGCAGTACGCCAGCTTGCCCGAGGGCGAACACGCCGAGCTTTACCCTGAGGTGGCGTTCCAGTCCCAGGCGGACCAGGCGCAGGAAGAGCGCTGGTGGCGCTTCGACCCGCGGGTCGACTGGCTGATCGACACCTTGAAAATGCTCAAGCGCACCAAGGTGCTGGTCATTTGCGCCCATGCCGAGACCGCCATGGACCTGGAAGACGCCCTGCGCGTGCGTTCCGGGATTCCGGCTTCGGTCTTCCACGAGGGCATGAGCATCCTGGAGCGCGACCGCGCGGCGGCCTACTTCGCCGATGAAGAATTCGGCGCCCAGGTGCTGATCTGCTCGGAAATCGGCAGCGAGGGGCGCAACTTCCAGTTCGCTCATCACCTGGTGATGTTCGACTTGCCTGCCCACCCCGACCTGCTCGAACAACGTATCGGCCGTCTGGACCGTATCGGCCAGAAGCACACCATCGAGTTGCACGTACCGTACCTGCAAGGCACGCCGCAAGCGCACCTGTTCCAGTGGTACCACGAAGGGCTCAACGCCTTCCTCAACACCTGCCCCACCGGTAACGCCCTGCAGCATCAGTTCGGCCCCCGCCTGCTGGCACTGCTCGACAGCGATGACAGCAAGGCCTGGGACAGCCTGGTCAACGAAGCGCGAAGCGAACGTGAGCGGCTCGAAGCCGAGCTTCATACCGGCCGTGACCGCTTGCTCGAACTCAATTCCGGTGGTGCCGGCGAAGGTGAAGCGCTGGTGGAGGCCATCCTCGAGCAGGACGATCAGTTCGCCCTGCCGATCTACATGGAAACCCTGTTCGATGCGTTCGGTATCGACAGTGAAGACCATTCGGAAAACGCGCTGATCCTAAAGCCCAGCGAGAAGATGCTCGACGCCAGCTTCCCCTTGGGCGATGACGAAGGTGTGACCATCACCTATGACCGCGGCCAGGCGCTGTCGCGTGAAGACATGCAGTTCCTGACCTGGGAGCACCCGATGGTGCAAGGCGGCATGGACCTGGTGCTGTCCGGCTCGATGGGCAATACCGCTGTGGCGCTGATCAAGAACAAGGCGCTCAAGCCTGGGACTGTGCTGCTCGAGTTGCTGTTCGTCAGCGAGGTGGTCGCGCCGCGCAGCTTGCAACTGGGCCGGTACCTGCCGCCAGCCGCCCTGCGCTGCCTGCTTGATGCCAACGGCAATGACCTGGCGTCGCGGGTCGCATTCGAGACCCTGAACGATCAGCTCGAAAGCGTACCCCGTGCCAGTGCCAACAAGTTCGTCCAGGCTCAGCGCGACGTGCTTGCAAAGCGTATCGGCAGCGGCGAAGAAAAGATCGTCCCGCTACACGAGCAACGGGTGGCCGAAGCCCAACGACGCCTGGCCGCCGAGGCCGACGAAGAGCTCGCACGCCTGGTGGCACTGCAAGCGGTCAACCCAAGCGTGAGGGACAGTGAAATCGACGCGTTGCGCAAGCAGCGCGAAGAAGGCCTGGCCATGTTGGCCAAAGCAGCGCTGCGCCTTGAAGCGATCCGCGTGCTGGTCGCAGGCTGACCGTAGTGGGCCCGCCTGACCTGCAGCGGCCTTACCCGTCCTGGGATGAGGCCGCTGCAGGTCAGACCGTCCCAACCTCGCGCGGTTTCCCTACCGCGCGCTTGGTCAGCACCTAGTCCTGGCGTTTGACTCGGTACTGCTCGACCAATGTCGAAGGGTCCTGGTCCAGGTAACCCTGACTGCCGTGCAAGCGCATCAATTGGGCAGCCAGACCCGTCAGCGGCGTCGCCGCGCCCTGTTCGCGTGAAAACTTCACGGCACCATCCAGGTCCTTGAGCAGCGTTCGCACATGCCACTTGATGGGAGCGAAACGGCTTTCTGCCATCTGCGGGGCCAATATCTGCAAAGGCTTGGAATCGGCAAATCCGCCTGCCAGGGCCTGGGCGATCAACCCGGCGTCCACCCCGGAACGCTCGGCCAGCGCGATGACCTCGGCAATGACCAGGGCATTGCACGCCACGATCATCTGATTGCAGGCCTTGGTCACCTGACCAGCGCCAACGCCTCCCATGTGCGTCACCCGCTGACCAAGCACCTCCAGCACTGGGCGAGCACGCGCCAGGTCAGCCTCCTCCCCGCCCACCATGATGGCCAGGGTACCTGCCTGCGCGCCCGCCGTGCCGCCGGACACCGGGGCATCCAGCCAGGCCATCCCACACAAGGCGCCCAGTTGGGCTGCCATTTCCCGGGTAGCGCCAGGCTCCAGGCTGGAAAAATCCACCAGTAGCTGGCCCTGCCGCCCGCCTGCAGCAACGCCCCGATCGCCAAATACCACCTCGCGCACCACGGCGGTATCGGCCAGGCATAGCAATACCATGTCCACCTGCCGTGCAAGCTCGGCGGGGCTTGCGGCCAGTCGTGCGCCTGCGGCAACCAGCGCCTGGCATTTTTCCGGGCTGCGGTTCCATACCCACAGCCGATAGCCGGCCGCCAGCAGGCGCTTGCACATCGGCAGGCCCATCAGACCGACACCAGCGAAACCAAGTGAAGGTAATGCGTTGCTCATCAGGTACTCCTGGCTGAAAAAGGGGCTGGGGCAACGCCGCGCTGCGTGACTGTGGCGATGACCACCTTTACGCATGCCGTAAACTGTTACCGCCACGCCGAATTGTTACTTACCTCTACCTCAATTGAGCAATCACGAGCACCCAAAAGAGGCGCCTGCGCGTTTTCGCGCACCAAAAAAGCACAAGGCTGCTATTCACTGCCTGACTTGAATGACGATGAACGGCGACACGACCACCGCCCAGATCTCTGGATCGCGGGTTTGCAGTTCACTGGCCTGTTCTGCCGTCACCGGGCCGACAGTGCCATCAGTGCGCCACTTATCGAAGAGATCACTGCGGTTTTCGGCCATTGCCGTGGCCACGGTGATCAGATCCAGGGCGGGATCGACCCAAATCAGGTCACCTTTTGCCCAGAACCTTTCCAGGGCTTTCCACTCGATGGTGGCGGTCTCTCCGAGCAATTTGGCATAGAGGGTGCTTGTTCGATCAGTCATGGGAATATCCGCTGGAAATCTGGCTTTGAAAGGGCCGGCATTTTTGCAGAAAAACCTGGTTTCAAATATGCAATTGGCTGGCAGGCCGCGTCTTTGCGAAGTGCGACTACCAAGATAGGCCATCTGATGGCGCCTTTTTGTACTTTAGTGTCAAGCAAGCGACAACCGTGAAACCAGGCGCTTTTTGCCCGCTTTTCAAGCGCGCAGACAGCGCTCTACACTGTACCGGTACAGTTCCGGGACATGTTCCGGGGAAGGTGGGCTTGCGCGTTGGCATGACCACGCCGCAACCCGCCTGGTCTGTAGCCCTGGCCGCCAGGACTATAAGAATTACAACAGAATGAGTGGAGCACTATGATCAAGATTTCCAAGCTGTTCGCCGCAATGGTTCTGGCCGGGGTAGCCAGCCATTCGTTTGCCGCCGATACCATCAAGATCGGGATTGCCGGGCCCAAGACCGGCCCTGTGACCCAGTATGGCGACATGCAGTTCATCGGTGCCAAGCAAGCCATCAAGGACATCAACGCCGCAGGCGGTGTAGATGGCAAGATGCTCGAAGCCAAGGAATACGACGACGCCTGCGACCCTAAACAGGCCGTGGCCGTCGCCAACAAAGTGGTCAACGACGGCGTCAAGTTCGTCATCGGCCACCTGTGCTCCAGCTCTACCCAGCCAGCGTCCGACATCTACGAAGACGAAGGCGTGATCATGATCACCCCGGCGGCAACGTCCCCGGAAATCACCTCCCGCGGCTACAAGCTGATCTTCCGCACCATCGGCCTGGACAGCGCCCAAGGCCCTGCCGCCGGCAACTACATCGCCGACCACGTCAAGCCCAAGGTGGTCGCGGTACTGCACGACAAACAGCAGTACGGTGAAGGCATCGCCACGGCCGTCAAACAGACCCTGGAGCAAAAAGGCACCAAGGTTGCCGTGTTCGAAGGCCTCAACGCCGGCGACAAGGACTTCTCGTCCATCATCCAGAAGCTCAAGCAGAACAACGTCGATTTCGTGTATTACGGCGGCTACCACCCAGAGCTGGGCCTGATCCTGCGTCAAGCGCAGGAAAAAGGCCTGAAAGCCAAGTTCATGGGCCCGGAAGGCGTGGGTAACGACTCCATTTCGCAAATCGCCCAGAATGCCTCCGAAGGCCTGCTGGTCACCCTGCCCAAGTCGTTCGATGCCGACCCTGAGAACAAGAAGATCGTCGACGCGATCAAGGCTGACGGCAAGGACCCGAGCGGCCCGTTCGTCTTCCCTGCCTACTCGGCCGTCGAGCTGATCGCCCAAGGCATCAAAGCCGCGAAATCCGAGGACACCGACAAGGTGGCCGAGGCTATCCACAGTGGCTCGTTCAAGACCCCTACCGGCACCCTGGCCTATGACGACAAGGGTGACCTCAAAGACTTCAAGTTCGTGGTTTACGAATGGCACTTCGGCAAACCGAAGACTGAAGTCTCCCCTCAGTAACAAGCGTGACTAATAGCTGACCGAGAAGCCCACTGTGCGAGCAGTGGGCTTTGTTTTACGAGGTTCATGGGCCCGCCCCCGCGATCCGGGGACGGGCTCACCTGAAAATCTTAAAACCGTCACCCGCGGTTTCCTGGCCGTACCCCGGCCAGCGAAATGCAAATCAGGTTTTTAGGAGCGCTGTAATGCCTGAGATCTACCATTTCTTCCAACAACTGGTTAATGGATTGACCATCGGCAGCACCTATGCCTTGATCGCCATCGGCTACACGATGGTGTACGGCATCATCGGCATGATCAACTTCGCCCACGGCGAGGTTTACATGATCGGCTCGTATGTGGCGTTCATCGCCTTGGCGGGTCTGGCCATGATGGGTATTCATTCGCTGCCGATCCTGATGACCGTTGCCTTCGTCGCGACCATTTTCGTGACCAGTGCCTATGGCTACAGCATCGAACGGGTTGCCTACCGCCCGCTGCGCAACAGTAACCGGCTGATTCCGCTGATTTCTGCCATCGGTATGTCGATTTTCCTGCAGAACACCGTGCTGTTGTCCCAAGACTCCAAGGACAAGTCCATTCCCAACCTGATTCCGGGCAGCTTCTCGTTCGGACCAGGCGGCGCAGAAGAAGTCCTGGTGTCCTACATGCAAGTACTGGTGTTCGTGGTAACACTGGTGGCCATGACCCTGCTGACCCTGTTCATCTCCCGTTCGCGATTGGGCCGCGCGTGTCGCGCCTGCGCCGAGGACATCAAGATGGCCAACTTGCTGGGCATCAACACCAACAACATCATCGCCCTCACCTTCGTCATCGGTGCTGCCCTGGCGGCCGTCGCGGCCGTGCTGCTGAGCATGCAATACGGGGTCATCAACCCTAACGCCGGCTTCCTGGTTGGCCTGAAGGCCTTTACCGCCGCGGTGCTAGGCGGTATCGGCAGCATTCCGGGCGCCATGCTCGGTGGGCTGGTGCTGGGTGTGGCCGAAGCGTTCGGCGCCGACATCTTCGGCGACCAGTACAAGGACGTCGTGGCATTCGGCTTGTTGGTTCTCGTCCTGTTGTTCCGGCCGACCGGCATCCTGGGCCGCCCGGAGGTTGAAAAAGTATGAACAAGAATCTCAAACCGGCGTTTTTCAGCGCCTTGCTGGTATGGGCCGTGGCCTTCCCGGTGCTCGGCCTGAAGCTGAGCATCGACGGCATCAGCCTGGTGGTGCATAGCCAGGGCTCGTTCACTATCGGCATCATCGCCGTGTGCTCGGTGCTGATGTTCCTGCGGGTGCTGTTCGACCGGCAGTGGAGCTCGGTGATGAGCCGTCGCTCGGACCGCAAGCTGATCCCACCTGCGCTAAGCAACTACCTGACCCTTCCCAAAACCCAGCGCTGGGTGATTCTTGGGCTGGTCGTGGTGGCCCTGATCTGGCCCTTCTTCGGATCGCGCGGCGCGGTCGACATCGCCACCCTGATCCTGATCTACGTGTTGCTCGGCCTTGGCCTGAACATCGTGGTCGGCCTGGCCGGGTTGCTGGACCTGGGGTATGTGGGCTTCTACGCCGTGGGTGCCTACAGCTACGCCATGCTGTCGCACTATCTGGGGTGGAGTTTCTGGGTCTGCCTGCCGATTGCCGGACTGATGGCCGCCACCTTTGGCTTCCTGCTCGGTTTTCCGGTGTTGCGCCTGCGGGGTGACTACCTGGCGATCGTGACGCTGGGCTTCGGCGAGATCATTCGCCTGTTCCTGCGTAACCTCACCGACTGGACCGGTGGCCCCAACGGCATCAGCAACATTCCCAAGCCCGAATTCTTCGGCCTTACCTTCGAGCGACGCGCCGCCGAGGGCATGCAGACCTTCCACGAGTATTTCGGCCTGCCCTACAACTCGATCAACAAGGTCATCTTCCTGTACCTGGTTGCACTGTTGCTGGCACTGCTTGCGCTGTTCGTGATCAACCGCTTGTTGCGCATGCCCATCGGCCGTGCCTGGGAAGCGTTGCGCGAAGACGAGATCGCCTGCCGTGCCCTGGGCCTGAACCCCACCGTGATCAAACTCTCGGCCTTCACCCTGGGTGCCTGCTTCGCAGGCTTTGCCGGCAGCTTCTTTGCCGCTCGCCAAGGGCTGGTGACGCCGGAATCGTTCACGTTCATCGAGTCGGCCATCATCCTGGCCATTGTGGTGCTCGGCGGCATGGGCTCGCAGCTCGGCGTGATCCTCGCTGCCATCGTCATGATCCTGCTGCCGGAGCTGATGCGCGAATTCAGTGAATACCGGATGCTGATGTTCGGTGCGCTGATGGTGCTGATGATGATCTGGCGTCCGCAAGGTCTGCTGCCAATGCAACGTCCCCACATGGAGCTGCGTCGATGAGCCGCGAAATTCTGCAAGTCAGCGGCCTTAGCATGCGCTTCGGCGGCTTGTTGGCGGTCAATGGCGTAGGCCTGACCGTCAAGGAAAAACAAGTGGTGGCGCTGATCGGTCCGAACGGCGCCGGCAAGACCACGGTGTTCAACTGCCTGACCGGTTTCTACCGGCCCAGCGGCGGCACCATCCTGCTCGATGGCGAGCCCATCCAAGGCCTGGCCGGGCACCAGATCGCGCGCAAAGGGGTGGTACGCACCTTCCAGAACGTGCGCCTGTTCAAGGAAATGACGGCGCTGGAAAACCTGCTGATCGCCCAGCACCGGCACTTGAACACCAACTTCTTCGCCGGGCTATTCAAGACCCCGGGGTTCCGCCGCAGTGAAAAGGAAGCCATGGAGCGGGCGCAGTACTGGCTGGACAAGGTCAATTTGACCGAATTCGCCAATCGCACCGCCGGCACCCTCGCCTACGGCCAGCAACGGCGCCTGGAAATCGCCCGCTGCATGATGACCCGCCCGCGGATCATCATGCTCGACGAGCCGGCTGCCGGGTTGAACCCGAAAGAGACCGAGGACCTCAAGGCATTGATTGCCTATTTGCGTGAATCACACAACGTGACCGTGCTGCTGATCGAGCATGACATGAAGCTGGTGATGAGCATTTCCGATCACATTGTGGTCATCAACCAGGGCACGCCCCTGGCCCACGGCACGCCCCAGGAAATCCGCGACAACCCTGAAGTGATCAAAGCCTACCTGGGGGAAGCGTAAATGCTGAAGTTCGAGAACGTTTCCACTTTCTACGGCAAGATACAGGCGCTGCACAGCGTCAACGTGGAGATCAACCAGGGCGAAATCGTCACCCTGATCGGCGCCAACGGCGCCGGCAAATCCACTTTGCTCATGACCCTGTGCGGTTCACCCCAAGCCCACAGCGGCAGCATCAAGTACCTGGGCGAGGAACTGGTCGGCCAGCCCTCCTCGCACATCATGCGCAAGAGCATTGCCGTGGTGCCCGAAGGCCGCCGGGTGTTCGCCCGGCTGACCGTCGAGGAGAACCTGGCCATGGGCGGGTTCTTCACCGACAAGGGCGACTATCAGGCGCAGTTGGACAAAGTGCTGCAGCTGTTTCCGCGCCTGAAGGAGCGGTATGCCCAGCGCGGCGGCACCATGTCCGGGGGCGAGCAGCAGATGCTGGCCATCGGGCGTGCCCTGATGAGCAAACCCAAGTTGCTGCTGCTCGACGAACCCTCCCTGGGCCTGGCACCGATCATCATCCAGCAGATCTTCGACATCATCGAACAACTGCGCCGTGATGGCGTGACAGTGTTCCTGGTAGAACAGAACGCCAACCAGGCACTGAAGATCGCCGACCGGGCCTATGTGTTGGAGAATGGGCATGTGGTGATGCAGGGTACGGGCGAAGGGCTGCTGACCGATCCAAAAGTGCGTGACGCCTATCTAGGCGGTTGATGCCAGCGGGGCCTGCCAGGGCCCCGTTATCTTGACACTGCACGCTTGCACCCCCGGTTCACGATCAAACAGCACGGACTGCGCGCAGGTGGCAGCCGTCTATTTATCTTCGCCGGTCTTGTATTGCCCCTGCCTGCCTCAGTAACGTGACGGCCTCTCGAACACCGGAGCCCGTCATGCGCCTGACCCCTTCCCTGCTACTGACCGCCTTGTTGCCCCTGTTCGCGGGCTGCCAGCTCCTGGCCGAAAAACCCGCCGACCCTGATATCGGCAGCACCCGCATGCAAGGCCAGGTTCACGCTGCCGGTGGGCAGTTGCTATTCAAGCCCTGCAACGAACCCCGCAGCTTCGTCATCAACGATGCCGCCGCCACGGGTATCCTGCAGGAAGCAGCGAACCTTGCAACCGGTGCCAACGACACCCTGTTCGCCGACGTGCGTGGCCGGCTTACAGGCAGCAAGCAGGCCAATACCGATGGGCAACTGGACCTGCGCCGCCTGTACCGCCTAGAACACGCCAGCAATGGGTGCATCGACCCCAACTTCAAGCAGCTTACCCTGCGAGCCGGTGGCCACAAGCCTGACTGGGACGTCAAGGCCAATAGCCGGGGCATGGTGCTCAACCGTGCCGACCAACCCCCGCTTGCCCTGCCCTTTCTGGAGGAGCAGGTACCCGGTGGCGGCTTGACCCTGACCAGCGAAGCCAATGGGCAGCGCGTCGAACTCTGGCTGGCGCCACAGCGCTGCATGGACCCGGCCACGGGCGCGTTCAACCATCTGCGCGCCGAGCTGCGCATTGATGGCACGACCCTGCAAGGCTGCGGTTATTTTGGTGGCGCGCGCGATGACTGATGACCGGGCGGCTTAATCCTGCCAGTCGGGGCGGCTAAAGCTTTATACTTGGCGGTTTGTGTTAAGCCGCCGGCCGCCCACGGCCGGGATACTGGACCCTGCCATGCTACGAATCACCGAACTCAAGCTGCCCCTGGACCATCCCGATGAAGCACTGCGCGAGGCCATCGTCCAGCGCCTGGGCATCCGCGACGAGCAGCTGATCAGCTTCAACCTGTTCAAGCGCAGCTACGATGCGCGCAAGAAGAACACCGAACTGCTGTTCATCTACACCATCGACCTGCATGCCAGCAACGAAGAAGAGTTGCTGCGCAGGTTCGCCGACGACCATAACGTCGGGCCCGCGCCGGACGTGACCTACAAGTATGTCGCCCATGCTCCTGAGGGCCTGGGCGCAAGACCCATCGTGGTGGGCCTGGGCCCGTGCGGGATTTTCGCCGGTTTGCTGCTGGCGCAGATGGGCTTCAAGCCGATCATCCTCGAACGCGGCAAGGAAGTGCGCCAGCGCACCAAGGACACCTGGGGCCTGTGGCGCAAGAGCGTGCTCAACCCCGAGTCCAACGTGCAGTTCGGCGAAGGCGGCGCCGGGACATTCTCCGACGGCAAGCTGTACAGCCAGATCAAGGACCCGCAGCATCACGGCCGCAAGGTGTTGGAGGAGTTCGTCAAGGCCGGCGCGCCTGACGAGATCTTGTACATCAACAAGCCGCACATCGGCACCTTCCGCCTCACCGGCATGGTCGAGCAGATGCGCCAGGAAATGATCGCCCTGGGGGCCGAGGTTCGTTTCGAACAAAAGGTCACCGACCTGCTGATCGAAGAAGGTCAGGTTCAGGGCGTGGTGCTTGAAAGTGGGGAGCAGCTGCTTTCACGGCATGTAGTTCTGGCATTGGGCCATAGCGCCCGGGACACCTTCCGCATGTTGCATGCGCAGGGTGTGTACATGGAAGCCAAACCGTTTTCCGTCGGTTTCCGCATCGAGCACCCGCAATCGCTCATCGACAAGGCGCGCCTGGGCAAGTATGCAGGTCACCCCAAGCTGGGTGCGGCGGACTACAAGCTGGTGTATCACGCCAAGAACGGGCGGTCGGTCTACAGCTTCTGCATGTGCCCAGGCGGCACGGTAGTGGCCGCCACCAGTGAACCCGGTCGCGTCGTCACCAATGGCATGAGCCAGTACTCACGCAACGAACGCAATGCCAACTCCGGCATCGTCGTCGGCATCGACCCGGAACGGGACTACCCCGGCGGCCCGCTGGCCGGCATCGAGTTGCAAGAGCGCCTGGAAGCGCACGCCTACGTCATGGGCGGGAGCAACTACCAGGCACCGGCGCAGCTGGTGGGCGATTTCGTGGCTGGCAAGCCTTCGACCGCACTGGGCAGTGTCGAGCCGTCCTATAAGCCTGGCGTGACCCTGGGCGACCTGGCGCCAAGCCTGCCGGCCTTCGCCATTGAGGCAATACGCGAGGCCTTGCCCGCCTTTGATCGGCAAATCAAGGGCTATAACCTGCATGACGCGGTGTTGACCGGGATCGAGACCCGCACCTCTTCGCCGCTTCGCATCACGCGGGGCGAAGATTTCCAGAGCCTGAACGTAAAGGGGCTGTTCCCTGCCGGCGAAGGGGCCGGTTATGCAGGTGGCATTCTGTCTGCAGGGGTTGATGGCATTCGGGTTGCTGAAGCGGTGGCCAAGGCCATGCTGGCCCAGTAACAAGCCCTGAAATGCCGGTACAAAAAAACCCGACCAGGCCAGAAGCCTGATCGGGTTTTTTTTAGGGCGTTGATCAGTGCGAGACGCGGCTGGTGCCATCGACCGTCATGATGCGCACACGGTCGCCCACTCGGAAAATCTCGTTTTCCTGCACGGACTGCACATAGGCGCGCATGCTGCCGTCGTCTTCGCGCACCGTGATCTCCACACCCTGGGTACGGGTGATACCCTCTTCGGCGGCCGAACCGGCCAGGCCACCGGCAACGGCACCAATCACGGCAGCGACGATGCTGCCACGCCCGCCACCGACGGCGCTGCCCGCCAGGCCACCCACTACGGCACCAGCGCCTCCGCCAATCGGCGTCTTGGTACCTTCGATCTTCACAGGGCGCAGCGATTCGATGGTGCCCATGCGCACGGTTTGCACACGGCGGGCCTCATCGCGCGAATAGCTGTCGCCGCTCAAGTTTGACGCACAGCCACCGAGTAGCAGCGCGGTGGCTGTGAAGGTCGCAACCAGCAAAGCGGATTTACGCATGGGTAGAATCTCCATAAGTCAGGTACTCATTAGACGCTGCACATTGACGGCTGTCACGGTACTCACTGCATAAAATTGCTTTCATTCAGCCAGCGTACAGCCAACGCGGTCAGGCAGGGCGCTTACCCATCAGACCAAGGATAACCATGGATTACTTCATCGTCGTGGTCGCCACCCTCGCCGGGTTGGGTTTCCACGCCTGGCTGTACGTGCGCATGCGGCGATGGATGGACCGTGACCTGGCGCTGTCACTGGCAGGTGGCGACCCGCACAAGCAGGCGTACATGCTGCAGCGGTTGCAACATGCGCGTCAGTCGAAGATGGGGCGCAAGGCACTGGCTCAGTGGCTTGCGCAGGAGGCGGCGGCGTATTCGCGCTGAAGAACAGAGCCGATGGGGCTATCTCGTAGCCCCGTGTATCAAGGCGCGAGACGCTCGCGATGCCAGCCTTGGGCCGCCTTGCGGTAGTTCAGGCGGTCATGCAGGCGACTGGCGCGCCCTTGCCAGAACTCGATGCGCTCTGGCAGCAGGCGATAGCCACCCCAATGCTCGGGGCAATGAGGCTGGGTGTCGGAGAAACGCGCCTCGGTCGCCTTGACCAAGGTTTCGAGCGCCTCGCGCCCAGCGATCACCTGGCTCTGGGGCGATGCCCAGGCGCCCAGGCGGCTGCCCAACGGCCTGACCTGGTAGTAATCGTCCGATTCCTTGGCCGAGACCTTCTCGACACGGCCCTCGATACGCACTTGCCGTTCGAGCGCCGGCCAGAAAAAGGTCATGGCGGCGAACGGGTTGGCCTGCAGCTGCCTACCCTTGGCGCTGTCGTAGTTGGTGAAGAACGTGAAGCCCTGCTCGTCCAGCCCCTTGAGCAACAGCACACGGCAGTGCGGTCGCCCATCGGCGTCCACCGTGGCCAGGGTCATGGCGTTAGCTTCCACCGGCGCCTGCTCTGTTTGCACGGCATCGCCGAACCATTGGTGAAACAAGGCGAACGGCTCGGCCGGGGCCTGAGCCTCGGTCAGGCCGTCGCGGGTGTAATCGCGGCGCATATCGGCCAGGGATTGGGTCATTGCTGCGTTCCTTGACGATCAGTTGGTCTTCGCAGGGCTGTTGGCAGCTACCTTCTTGTCAGTGGCAGCTTTCTTGGCGGCAGGTTTGGCGGCCGCCGCTTTTTTGGTCGCCGTCTTGGTCGGGGACTTGGCTTTGGCGGCAGGCTTCTTGGCAGCGGTTTTGCCGGCTGGCTTGGCTGCAGCTTTGCTTGGCTGGGCCTTGGCGGCTGTAGCCTTGGTCACAGGTGCCTTGGCATCCTGCACGGCTACCATGGCAGCCGGCGACGGCGTTGGCGTGGCCTGTTGATACTTGCTCAGCAGCGCGACCATGGTGTTCTGTGGGGTCAGCAGCATTTCCACGCGGCGGTTCAGCGCACGGCCTTCGGCACTGTCGTTGGCGGCGCGAGGCATCACCGAGCCCATGCCCTTGAGGATCAGGCGATCACGTTGCAACCCGCTCAGGCGGAAGATGGCCGATACCGAGGCAGCCCGCTCAAGGCTCAGCTTCTGGTTGGCAGCCACCACGCCACTGGTGTCGGCGTGGCCCAGCACCAGCACGGCCGTCTTGGGGTCGCCTTCGACCGTCTTGGCCACGCGGGTGATGGGGCCCAGGGTGACGGGCAACAACATGTTCGGACGGTCAGGGTTGTACGCGCCGTCTACTGGCAAGGTGACTGCCAGCACGTTGTCGCGCCGCTCGAGCTCCAGCTTGCTGTCCTTGATGGCCTCGCGCAGCTTGGGTTCGTACTCATCCAACCAGGCCTGGGTGGCCTGTTGGTCGATCTTCGGCACCACCGGCCCTTGGGCCTGCTTCTGCTCACCGCCAAACGGCCACCACCAGCGGCTGCTGCTTTCGGATTTGGCGTCGGCCTGGGCGACCTTTTCCGTGACTGCTGCCTTCACTTCCTGTTCGGCGACCTTGTCCGAGCCGAATGGCCACCAGCTTGAACTGGCGCTCTTGGCAGAACCCTCGGAATGGCTGGCGCAGCCGGTGACAGCGGTCAGGCACAGGGCGAGTGCTAAGGTTTTATGTGAAGACATCAGCGATACACCATGAATTGGAAAGAAATTTTGCCCACACTCTTGAGGCGTCGGCATTGAGGATAGTCAAAGAGGCTGGGCAATACCCGCACTAACCGATCAAAGGCATTGCCCAAGTACGCGCACCAGTTTCTGGGCGCGAGGGTCCATCAGCACGTAGGGGCCCAAGGTATTGACGACAAAGCCAAAAGCCACATCTCGCTCCGGATCGGCAAACCCGACCGAGCCCCCGGCACCGGGGTGACCGAAGGCGCGAGCGCCCAAGCCGAAGGTGGCATTGGCCACATCAGGCTGGTCGAGCATGCAGCCCAGCCCGAAGCGCGTCTGGGTCAGCAAGGTCCGGTCCTGGCCCAGGCTGTGTTGGCGAGTGAACGCCTCCAGCAGTTCCGACTCCAGCAGGCTGCCTTCGAGCAGGCCTGCATAGAACCCAGCCAGGCTGCGGGCATTGCCATGGCCATTGGCTGCGGGTTGCTGCATGCGCCGCCACTCAGGTTTGTTGGTACTGGTCAGAATGGCGGGTGGGTTGGTAAACGCCCTTGTAGACAGCGCCTCGGGCTCACGCAGCGTCACCTGCAGCAGGCGCTGGGCAGCAGCGTCACCAGGGTTGCCCTTGCCGCGTGCAATATGGGCCACCCGATGAAACTCCTCGTCGGCCAGCCCCACATGGAAGTCCAACCCCAGCGGCCGCGCCGTACGCGCCACGATGGAGTCGCCTGGGCCGCGCCCATCTGCGCGACGAATCAACTCACCGATCAGCCAACCAAAGGTGATAGCGGCGTAGCCGTGCTCGCTACCCGGTGTCCACCACGGTGTTTGCGCGGCCAGGGCATCGACCATTGCCTGCCAGTCGTAAAGGGCCTCGGCTGGCAGCAGCTCGCGAATCGCAGGCAGACCGGCACGGTGGCTGAGCAATTGTCGTAGCGTGATAGCCGCTTTGCCCGCCTGACCGAACTCAGGCCAATAACGCGCCACCGGGGCATCCAGTTCGAGTTTGCCCTCGCCCACCAGTTGCAAGGCGGTGACGGCGGCAAAGGGTTTGGTGCAGGAAAACAGGTTGGCGATGGTGTCGCTGTGCCAGGGCTGCTGGCCATCCTTGTCGGCGGTGCCCGCCCACAAGTCCACTACCGTTTCACCGCCCACCTGAATGCACAGCGCAGCCCCGCGTTCCTGGGGATCATCGAACAGCGCCGCGAAGGCTTCGCGCACTGCTTCGAATTTCAGCTCAAAATGACCCTGAATCTGCACCCTGTGTTCTCCATGCGGCATGTTGGCAAAAGGGCCTGCATTGTTTCAGTAGTTCGGCCTTTTGCCTACAGGCGCCCATCGCTCGTCACGGCGACGCTGGCGCTTGGCTGTGCGCGCGCAACTGGTCCATTGCTTCGAGATTGCTCTTGCGCACGGCCTGGACGAAGCCTGGGTAGGCGATGTCGGTGATGGCAACCAAACCCAGGTGCCCGTTCTCTGCGTCCAGCAATCGGCCGCTGGCAGGCTGGTCAAGGTACTGGAACCAATGGGCGCCGACGATCGTGGGCTGGGCGAGCGCCGCCTTGAGGAAGTTGCCATAGGCAGGCCCGCGGTCTTCCTCGCGTGCGACCTCCACCGGCCCCGGCCAGAACGGCCCGCGATCGCGCGAGCCGAATTGGAACTCGGACACCAGCACCGGCTTGTCCAGCTCCGCCAGGCGCGCGAAGTCATAGCCGTCCTGAGGCTTGAGGGTATAGAAATTGAAGCTGAGCACATCGCAGAACTCGGCGCAGGCCTTGACCGCTTCGGGCGTACTCACGGCAAACCGCCCACCCAGCAAGAGGTGATTCGGCGCATGCCACTTGAGCGAGTCGGAGAGGGTCTTGAAATAGGTCTGGGCGAACACCTGCTGGAAATACTGGTAGTCGCGTTCGATTTCCGGGTGTTCCGGGCTGGGCAGTGGGGCCTCGAAACCGGGGTCTTCCATCAACTCCCAAGCCGACAGCTCGATGCCCCAGGCCTTGGACAAGCCTTCCTGATTTCGGTACTTGTCACGCAGCTGCTTGAGGAATGCGCGCTTGGCCGGTACGTCGGTGGTCAGGCGCAAGGTACCGTAGGCCAGCCCATAGCGCGCTTTCGGGTCATCGCCCGGGGCCGCCCAGGCCAGCTCGTTGTCGGCAAAATAACCAATCAGCCAAGGGTCATCGCGATGGTCGCGGGCGGCGATGGCCACGGCCCGTTCGGTGGCCATCGCAAAGCGTGGGTCGAAGGGATCGGGCATGCGGCCCCACCAGTCCATGCCGGTGCTGATGCTCGCGTAATCGCCCACGATGGACAGCGGCAAGGTGTAAGGCACGCGCTGGTGCTCGCCCAAGGCCGCATCGCTCCAGTTGCCCAATGTGTTGAAGCCCCAGGCCTGCAGCCGGTCGAGTGTATGGCGCTGCCAGCGGGCGCTGTCCAACTTGGCAGGAGGGCAATTGGCCGGCTGCGCTGGCGCCTGCGGGTCGGCCCCCTGGCACGGTGCTCCGTAGGTGCGTTCGAGATTGGCGGCATAGAAATCGAACCACTGCCCCTTCTTGAAGGCGCGCCCCTGGGACGAGGCATTGCCGTCATCGTTATTGCCCTGGCTATAGAAGGCGGACAGGGGCTCGCCCTGTTGCGGCAGCGCCTTGAACATCCCCTCGCGCCCCGCCACATAAGTGCGCCCGCCATCTGCGGCCACGGCATTGACGCCCAGGGAATAGAACGGGTGCCCCAGCGGCGTCACCAGGTACCAACGACCCTCGCGTTTTTCGGTACGGAAGAACCCGGTAGCCTCGAAGGGCGTGCCTGCCGTCAAGCCGCCATAGGTGTCCAGCGGCTGCTTTTCACGCTCGGCCAACCACCCCTTGATCTGCTGCTGTTCACGCCCGGCGCTCGCCTTGAGCTGCTCATCACTGGTTACTTTCTCAGGCCAGGTGCTGCGCGTTGACTGGCCGTAGGCGTCGATGAGTTCGCGGTAGGCCGCCTGCCACGTCTGGTCGTCATCCTGGATGCCCACGCGCTCGATCAGCAGGCTCTGGGCTGCCTTGGGACCAGGGATGCTCAGGCTGACCGCCGCGACCTGTGCCAAGTCCACCGCGCCCGTGCTGCTGCCGAGTAGCACGCGCTGGCCGCCGAAGCTCCACGGCATGGGCGGGCCTGCACGCAGCCCTTGCTGCAGGGGCGAACGCGCTGTCAACGGCACCATCACTGTTTGCGCAGGCCCTGCCGGCAAGTCGATACGGCTGGTCAGCGTACGGCCGTCATTGCCCTGCACCGTCACATCCAAGGTCAGCGCCCAGGCCATCGCGTTTTGCAGGCGCAGGGTCAGGAAGCGGCCGCTAGACCAGTCCCAGGTGCCGCTTTGCGGGCTCATGCGCAAGGTCGGCCGCTCGGCGGCGTTGAACACCACGCGTCGCAACACCTCGCCCTGGGCGGTCTGCTCGGCGTTGTACTGGGGCATGCCGGCATCCACGGTTGCGACATTGACCACCGAGGCCGGGCGCACGAAGCTGAACAACGTCTGCTGCCCCGCCAGCAACGGCGGACTCAACAGCAGGGCGATGACAGCGGGCAAGGTACGGCGAACCATAGGGCGGGGTCTCTCCTTCAGGGCCCTCATGGCCCACGACTGAGGTTGGACAACGTGCCGGCGCAAGCGCTCCGGCCGTCAGGAAATCTCCCGCCGAAATGGCGGCAGCGCATTGAGAATAGCCTTGCCGTAGCGCTGGGTGACCAGGCGCCGGTCCAGCAAGGTGATGACACCGCGGTCCTGCTCGGTGCGCAACAGTCGGCCACATGCCTGGATCAGGCGCAACGAGGCATCAGGCACGGCAATTTCCATGAACGGATTGCCGCCTCGCGCTTCGATCCACTCTGCCAAGGCCGCCTCGACAGGGTCGTCAGGCACGGCGAACGGGATCTTGGCGATGACCACGTGCTCGCAATAGGCCCCCGGCAAGTCGACGCCCTCGGCGAAGCTGGCCAGGCCGAACAGCACGCTGTGCTGGCCGTCGTCGACGCGGGCCTTGTGCTTGTTCAGGGTTTCCTGCTTGGACAAGTTGCCCTGGATCAGCACCAGCTTGCGCCAGTCCCGGTCCAGGCCATCGAACACGTCCTGCATCTGCTTGCGTGACGAGAACAACACCAGCGCGCCGCGGGCATCTTCGACGATGCCCGGCAACTCGCGAATGATGGCCGCGGTGTGGCCGGCGGCGTCACGGGGGTCGGCCTTGAGGTCGGGCACCCGCAGCAGGCCTGCATCACCGTGCACGAACGGGCTGGGCACCACGCAGGAAACCGCATCGCGGGGCAACCCCGAACGCATGCGGAAGCGGTCGAACTTGCCCAGCGCTGTCAGGGTCGCAGAAGTGACCAATGCGCCGTGTGCCACGTTCCACAAGCTGCGCCGCAGCATCTCGGCCGCCAAAATGGGGCTGGCATTGACCTCGATATCGAACAGTGCCCCACTCTCGGCCAAGGTCAGCCAGCGGGCCATGGGCGGACTGTCCTCGGGGTCTTCGGCGGTGAACGCCGTCCACAATTCCCAGTTGCCCTGGGCACGGGTCTGCAGGCTACCGAACAGCGGGTACCACTCCTCGGCCTGGTGGCTGGCGATGCCAATGCTGACCTCGCCGCCCATGCCTTCCTTTAGCAGGTCGGTCAGGCGGGTGAACACATCGTTCAGGCGGGCAAAGCCTTTTTTCAGCTCGACGCCGACCTCGCGGATTTCATCGGGTACCACGCCACCTGGAAAACGGTAGCGGGGGCGTTCACGCCCTTCGTTGTCTTCGCCTGGACGAAAATCGGCCACCTGCTCGCAGAGCGTGAACATGAACTGCTGCTGGGTGCGGATTTCGCGGGCAAGCTCGGGCACCTGTTCGATCAGCTTGCCCAGATCGCCCGGCAGGGGGTGCTGGGCCAGCAGCTTGGTCAGGTTCTTGGCGGTTTGCTCTAGCCAGTCGGCGGTTGAACGCAACCGTGAATAATGGGCGAAGTGGCCGATGGCTTTGTCTGGCAGGTGATGCCCTTCGTCGAACACGTACATGGTGTCCCGGGGGGCCGGGAGCACCGCACCGCCGCCCAGCGCCAGGTCGGCCAGCACCATGTCGTGGTTGGTGACGATTACGTCTACCTTGCCCATGCCTTCACGGGCCTTGTAGAACACGCACTGCTGGAAATTGGGACAGTGGCGGCCGGTGCATTGGCTGTGGTCGGTGGTCAGCCGTGCCCAGTCCTCGTCTTCGAGGCTGTCTGGCCAACTGTCGCGATCACCGTCCCAACGGTTGCCGGCCAGCTTTTCGATCATGCTGTTGAACAGCTTCAGGCTGCGCTCGTCCACGTCGATGCGAAAACCTTCTTCCTCCAGCAACTGCGCCTGGGAGGTCTGGGCGTGGCCTTCCTGGACCAGGATGTCGAGCTTGGACAGGCACAGGTAGCGGCCCCGCCCTTTGGCCAGGGCAAAGCTGAAATTCAGCCCGCTGTTGCGCATCAGGTCAGGCAGGTCTTTGAAGACGATCTGCTCCTGCAGCGCCACGGTCGCAGTGGCGATGACCAGGCGCTTACCTGCCGCCTTGGCCGCCGGAATGGCCGCCAGGCTATAGGCGACCGTCTTGCCGGTACCGGTGCCCGCCTCCACCGCCACGACGGCGGGCTCGCCGGCACGGCGGCCTTCGTCGTCGCAGGGAATGTCCCCGAGGACCTTGGCTACCTCGGCGATCATCAGGCGCTGGCCGTAACGCGGCTTGAGGCTCTTGGCTTCGAGAAACCGCGTGTAGGCGCCCTGGATGGTGGCTTTGAGTTCAGTGCTGATCATGGTGTGCAGGCGCCCGAAGGGCTGGATATATTTTCAGTATCGCGCATAGGGCGGCTATCATACCCCGCTCACGCTGTTTATGCCGCATGGAGATCCGGATGACTGCCTTTGCCCTGCCCTACACCCTGCACGTTCTGGCCGCCCTGGTCTGGGTGGGGGGCATGTTCTTCGCCTGGATGGTGCTGCGCCCGGCAACGGTTGCAGCGCTGGACGGGCCTGCCAGGCTACGGTTATGGGTGGAAGTTTTCCGACGCTTCTTCGGCTGGATCTGGGTGGCCGTGGCGATTTTGGCGATAAGCGGCGTGGGCATGATCCACCTGCGCTTCAATGGCTTCGAAACCGCGCCGCGGTACGTCCAGGTGATGATCGGGGGCGGTATCGTCATGTTCGCCCTGTTCATGCGTATCCAGGCGTTGCTGCTTGCGCAAATGAAAACGGCGGTCCAGGCCGAGGATTGGCCGGGGGCAGCGGCCGTGCTGGGGCGCATCCGCCGGATGGTGGGGGTGAACCTGCTGCTGGGCCTGGCCGTGGTCGCCGTGGCCAGTGCCCGCCTGATGTTCTGAGCGTACCCGCAGCGTTCAGAGTCGCTGCAGGATCAGCTCGCCAGCAGCCCCGGCAAGGCCTGGCTGACCCGGTTGCCCGGCGCGGCCACTGTGGCCCGGCGAGGTGCGGTAGACCAGGCAACCCTTGCTCGCACCGCCCTTGCCCGCCTTGCCTGCGGCACCAGGCTTACCCGGCGCGCCCCCGTCAAGGCGCACCCTGATGCGATCGGCCGGGAAAGCCTCGGGTACGCTCAGGCGAATTCGACCACCCGGCGCACCGTCGTGGCCATTGCCGCCGTCATCCCCGTTGAAACCACGGCTGGCACGGCCCCAGGTGCAGCCACCGGCCTGGCCGTTGGCGCCATCGAGCCCGGCGAACCCTGGCGCACCCGCGCCACCGCGGGCATCGATGGACAGTTGTTCGCCCTCTAGCTGGGCAAGCTTGAGGTCAAGCCCGCGCCCTGAACGCGCGGCACGTTCATAGGTCCCAGGCGCGCCCGGCGCACTGAACTCACTGCCAGCACCCAGGCTGGCACTGGCGGCCTCGATCAGAAGCGGGGTATCGGCCGGTGCCACGGCAATACGGGCATCACGGCCCAGCTCCAGCCGATCGACCGTCAGCGAGGCGAGCATGGCGGGAAGCAGCAAGGTGGCATCGTCCGCCACCCTGAGCTGCTCCAGGTGCACCTCGGCCGACTTGGTTGGCAGGCGCAGCATGGAATTGGCGGGTACTTCCAGGTTCTGTGCCTGCGTAAGCGGCGCGGCCAGCAGGGCGAACAACATCAGATTACGCATTTCGTGGCGCCTCTTGCGCGCGGGGGATGGACATGATGTGGAAAATGCCCGTCAACAGGATCTGCAGACGGTCGAACCAGCGATGGCTACGGCTGCGCAGACTGGCATTGAACACCAGCATTTCGAGCAGGTGCAGCAGCGCCAACATCAAGCCCGTGGCGTTGATCAACAGGTTCAACGGCACAGGTTGCGGCACCATCTGGTTGTACAGCACTACGCCCCAGAAGACTATGGTCAGGAGCTTGCCCAGGCTCAAGATGAATTTCATGCTCTGCCCCACCGTATGGCGTACTGCCGGGATGGCCAACGCGACCGTTTCACAGTAACTGCTCGGTCGGGAACCGCGCCAGCGCATATCCTGCTTGGCAAGGTCTAGTCCTCCGGCCATTACCGCCCAAGGCGATTGCAGAGCGCCCGCGCTGTAACGGTGCGCGGGCGCCATTGCCTCACCGTTGGATCTTGATTTCCGTACGACGGTTCATGGCACGCCCCTCGGCGGTGGCGTTGTCGGCCACAGGTTGGGATTCGCCAGCCCCGACCACAGACACGAAGCTGTTGCGCGGGATGCCGCTTTCAACCAGATAGTCGGTGACCGAATGGGCACGGCGCTCGGAGAGTTTCTGGTTGTAGCTGTCGGCGCCTACGCTGTCGGTGTGGCCGCTCACGCTCAAGCGGGCCGAAGGCGCTTCCTGCTTCAGGCGTGTAGCGATGGTATTGAGGCGCTGCTTGTCGGCAGCGGTGAGCCTTGCAGAGTCGAATTCGAAATGCACGTCGCGGATGACGATCACTTCTTCTTTCTCGACCACCACCTGCTCGACGACCACAGCTTCGACCTGCGGCGCAGGCGGCGGGCAACCGTTAGCATCGACCTGGACGCCGCGCGGTGTACCTGGGCACTTGTCGCGGCTGTCCGGTACGCCGTCGCCGTCTTCGTCGCCATCCCCATGGGCCCAGCAATACCCCGCTGCAAGCCCGCCCCCGAGCAGTGCACCCCAACCTGCCCAACTCGAGCTTTCAATAGCGCCAAGTGCCGCGCCGCCCACACCGCCGACCGCCGCACATTTGGGCCAGTCGGTCTTTTGCAAACCCGCGCAACCAGTCAACACACTGGTGAGCAGAACCAGAGGTACAGCTGTGCGTACTATGCTCATTTCATAGCCTCTTCTAGGGGGGAATCGGCATCGTGGCCGATCAGGGCAGTAAAGACGCTGCTTGCGCAGCCTGCCAGCCATTTGCCATGACCGCATGCCACGGCCCTATGCCGACAGGCGCTGGCCCGATAGTCTTGGCTAATCTTGATGAGGACTGGCAATGACCGACGGTTTTTCCCAACGCACGCCGCAGCAGGCGCTCGCTGCCTTGCTCGAGCGCGTCACCCCGCAACGCCTGTTGCTGGTGGGCACGCGGTTCCCGGCACTTGATGCCTTCCTGCTGGCCCACCCTGAGGCGAGCCTGGCGAGCGCACCGCCGGGCCCGCTGCCGGCTGAACTGGCAGCACAGCGCTTCGACCTGGCGCTTCTGGTCGATTGCCTGGAGCACCTGCCCAAGCGCAACGGGTTGGAACTGCTTGGTGGCATCCGCAATCTCAACGCCAGTCGAGTCGCAGTGCTGGCCGACCTGACGGCCTGCGGCTGGCAGGACACGGACTTCTTCGCCCTGGCCCTGTCGGCCAGCGAGAAGTTTCAGCGCGACCAGCAGGTGTTAAGCCTGTTCACCTATGATCTACATGACTACAAGCAGGTCCCTGACTGGCTGAACGCGCGGTTCTGGGCCAACCCTGAAAACTTCGGCAAATACTGGTGGTGATGATGAGTGTTTCGGTCTGCCCATGTGGCAGTGGCAACCTGCTCGACGCCTGCTGCGGGCATTACCACGCTGGCACGCCGGCACCGGATGCCCAGGCGCTGATGCGCTCACGTTACAGCGCCTATGTGCTGGGGCTGGTCGATTACTTGGTGGCGACCACCTTGCCAGCCCAGCAGGCCGGCCTTGATCGCGCCGCCATGGCCGCCTGGAGTGCCCAGAGCACCTGGCTGGGCTTGGAGGTGGAGGACGCCGAGCTGATCGGTGGCCAGCCCGAGCACGGCTTCGTGACCTTCACTGCCCGCTGGCATGACCAGGACGGCGATCATCAGCACCGCGAACGCTCGGCCTTCGTGCAGCACGAAGGGCGCTGGTATTTCATCGACCCCACCGTGGGCCTGAACGCCACGCGCAACGATCCCTGCCCTTGCCAAAGCGGGCAGAAATTCAAGAAATGCTGCGCCAGCTATGTGGGTGGCTGAGCATGATGACCCGCCTGCGTGTCCTGCTGCCTGCCTTGCTGGTGATGCTTCTGGGCGGCTGCGTCAGTTGGGGCGGTGAGCCCTGGCGGCAACCGGAGATCCACCTGGTCAGGGTGGAAACGGTCAAGGCTCGCCTGCTGCAACAGGAATTCGTGCTCCATGTGCGGGTGGAAAACCCCAACGACAGTCGCCTGTTCATCCGCAACCTGTCCTATGCCCTGCGGTTGAACGATGTGCTGCTGGCAGAGGACGAAGCCAGCCTGTGGCGCAGCGTTGGCGGACACGACCAGCGCACCTTCAAGATCACCGCCCGTACCAACCTGTGGCAGCGCCTCAAGCCACTGGCCAAGATGCTCAAGAGCCACCAGCCTTTGAAATACACGCTCAAGGCCGAACTGGGCACCGGCCTGTTGATCCATCGGAACCTGCACTTGTTGCGCGGTGGTGAGATAATGCCCGGCGATCATTACCTGGAGTAACCCTGCAATGTCCCAACAGCCTCACGTTCACGGCCCTGACTGCGACCACGACCACGATCATCACCCTGATCACGGCCATGTCCATGGGCCGCACTGCAACCATGGTCACCAGGAGCCGGTGCGCAACGCCCTCAAGGATGTTGGCCGCAACGATCCGTGCCCGTGCGGCAGCGAGAAGAAATTCAAGAAGTGCCACGGCGCCTGACCGCCGCCCCGCCGTTCGACGGCACCGCGCCTGTCCGTTAGCGCGGGCGCGGCGCGGTCTGCAGCTTGGGCGCCGAGGTGCCCGGCTTGGCTGGCAACCGTAGCGCGGTGGCCAGCAACAGCCCCAGGCACAGCACCATGCACAGACCGTTGGTGCCCTTCCAGCCTGCCGTGTCCAGTAACAAAGAAGGCGTAAAGGCCCCAAGCGTGGCACACACGGCAATGGCCAGGTCATTCTTGCCCTGCAGGCGCACCGCGCACGGGCTGTCCTGCAATGCCTGCGCCAGCAGCGCGCCCCCGCCCACGTAGGTCAGGTTCCAACCCAGGCCCAGGGCTATCAGGGCCGCGGTCATCACTGCATAACTGCTAGACCCCATGTTCAAGGCCGTGTTCACCACGAACAGGCCCAACCCTGCGCAGATCGTTACCTTGATGCCCAACCGTTGAATGATGCTGCCTGTGAAGAACGACGGCGCAAACATCGCCACGACATGCCACTGGATGGCCATGCGCACGTCGGCGAACTCCTGGTGCATACCTTTCATGTGCAGCGAAGCCTGGATCATCAACAGGTTCATGATGCCGTATCCCAGCGCCGCCACGCTCATTGCCACCATCAACACCCTGCGTGGCGCAGGGCGCACCGTCTCGGACGCTTGCAGGCCCTGCTGCGGGCGATTCACCGGCATCTCCTTGGGCAAGCAAAGGGCTATCAACCACGACACGAGCGCCAGACCCATAAAGGCGGCATAGCACAGCGAGAACAGTGGATACCCGCCCACATCCCTGAGCCACCCGGTCAAGGCCGGCCCCACCACGGCCGCGATCACGCCGCCTGCCACCACCAGTGAAAGCGCCCGCGCCTTGAGGTGTTGCGTCAGGTTGTCGGTAGCGGCAAACCGGTTGAAGTTGGCGAACGCGATGTACACCCCCAAGGCACAGTGGCTGAGTATCAAGGCGAAAAAGTGCTGGTGCTGCACGGCCAGGAACCCGCTGACGCCGGATACGGCCAAGGGCAGAGCACCCAGCATGAATGCGCGGCGACGACCGATGCGCCCCATCAGCCACGACACCGGGTAGGTCGCCAGCATTACGCAGAGAAACTGAAACCCGTAGGGCACCGTCGACCACGCAGGATCGGGCGCCAGGGCAGCACCGACAAGGGCTGCCATGGTCACGGACATCACAGCCGTAGTGAGGTTGACCGATTGCGCAATGAAATACAGGTAGGTACGTGCTGGCAGGGTTTCGGTCATGGCGTGCTCGCTGAAGGCGCAGTAAATGAATGCGCCGAAGCTTCTCACTGATCGGCTGGCCACGGGCGAACAGTCGACGCGGTTTCCAGCTAACTGTTAGGCTGTTTTTTCTAACACTGACGGGCCAGTCGATGCGTGCTGACACTCTCCTTCATCAACTCCGGCAGCGTCTGGCTGCCAGCGAATGGCTGCCGGGGCAACGCATGCCGTCGATTCGCAAGCTCACGGCCAGCACGGGTGCCACCTACCACGAGGTCGTGTCCAGCTATGGGCGCCTGGTCAGTGAAGGGTTGTTGACGGCCGTGCCAGGGCGTGGCTACTTCGTGGCCGGTACCACTCGGCCGCCAGCCAGGGACGAGGCGCCCGGGCATATGGCCGGGGACGCGCTGTTCAAGCTGCTGCAAGGCGGCCCGCGCTACACCAAGCTCGGCTGCGGCTGGCTGCCCCCTGCCTGGCGCGACACCGAGCTGCTGGCCAAGGCCGTGCGGCGTACGGCGCGCCTGGAGCAAAGCTCGCTGGCCGACTATGGCGACATCCAGGGTTACCTGCCCATGCGCAAGCAGTTGTGCGTGCACCTGCGGCGCATGACCCAGATCGATGTAGGCCCGCAGCAATTAATCAGCACCTTGGGCGCCACCCAGGCCCTGGACCTGGTGGCCCGCCTGCTGATCGCCCCTGGCGATCACGTGTTCGTTGACGAGCCTTGCAACGGCAACCTGGTCAAGCTGATCGAGCTGGCCGGGGGGCACGTGGTCGGCATCCGTCGGCTGCAAGACGGTCCCGACCTTGAAGACATGCAGCGGCACCTGGCCCAGCACAAGGTCAAGGCCTTCTTCTGCAACAGCACATTCCACAACCCCACCGGTAGCAACGTCAGCCCGCACAACGCCTTCGGCGTGCTGAGACTGGCGATCGAACACGGCTTCTACGTCGTCGAAGACGACGTGTACGGCGACTTCAGCCCGGGTGTGCGCCAGACCTTCGCCGGCTTGGATAACCTGCAGCAGGTCATCTATATCGGCAGCTTCTCCAAGTGCCTGTCCGCCTCCCTGCGCGTGGGTTACATCGCCTGCCCGGCTGCACTGGTCGAACCGCTCATGCGCCTGAAACTGCTCACCTGCGTGGCCGTGCCTGCATTCTGCGAGCGCTTCGTCAATACGATCCTCACCGACGGCACCTACGCCAGGCACATGAGCGATTTGCAGCAACGCCTGATTCGACAGCAGGTTCAGACCCAGCGCATGCTGACAGACCGCGGCTGGCGCTTCGACATCACGCCGCACGGCGGCATGTTCCTGTGGGTCCATCACCCCGATATTGCCAACCTGCATCCTTTCTTGCGCCAACTCGAACAGCACGATGTGCTGCTGATGCCTGGCGAATCCTTTGCGATCACGCGCAACTACGTTCGGTACACCCGCATCAACTGCACGCACTTTTCAGACGCCATGGCTGTGCATTTCGAAGTTTGACCCGCTGCAACGCGCCCCTGGATACCCCGGCGTCACGGCCGGGGATTGGCAAATGGCCGACAGGGTCTTGCCACTCATCCAGCGCTGGGCCGATGTGCCGAAATAAAGCCAGGGCAGGCCTTGCACCCGGGCGGCCTGCTCACTACCTTAGCGCCTTTCCATTCCCGCTACGCCTTGCAGGAGCCTTGCCATGGCCGCCCCCGCCCTTTTCTTTTTCCGCCCGCGCGCTGCAACGGCTGCCCTGCTGCTCGGTTCACTTGGCCTGGCCGGTTGCCAGACCACTGCCCAACAGGACAGCCTGCCGCCGGCCAGCGGCGTGCAGCCGCTCAAGGGCCTGGCCCAGAACGTGTCGGTCAGGCGCAATGCCATGGGCGCTCCGCTGATCGAGAGCAGCACATTCCATGATGCGCTGTTCACCTTGGGCTACGTGCATGCCGGGGACCGGATCGAGCAGATGGTTGCCATGCGGTTGCTCGCCCAGGGGCGGCTGGCTGAAGTGGCCGGCCGCGATGCACTGGATATCGACCGTTTGATGCGCGCCGCCAACCTCAAGCAAAGCGCGGCACAGCTGTACGCCGACGCATCGCCACGGCTCAAGCGCTTCTTCGACGTCTATGCGCGCGGGGTCAACGCCTACCTGTTCCGCTACCGCGACAAGCTGCCGGCGGACCTGGCCAACAGCGGCTACCGCCCCGAATACTGGAAGCCTGAAGACTCCGCGCTGATATTCGCGTTGTATGCCTTCAGCCAGTCGGTCAACCTGCAAGAAGAGATCAGCGCCTTGACCCTGGCGCAGAAAGTCGGCAGTGACAAGCTGGCCTGGCTGCTGCCCGGCGCCGCCGACGAACCGCTGGCCGAAGGCGAAGCAGCCAAGCTCAAGGGCCTGGACCTTGCCAGTCAGTTGCCGGGGTTGTCTGCCCTGGCAGCCGCCAGCCAAAAACTGGTCGACCTTGACCTGCTGGGCAGCCCCGGTTCAACCAACCTGGCCATCGGCCCGCAACGCAGCCGCAGCGGCAAGAGCCTGCTGGCCAGCGACAGCCGTGCAGTCTGGGCGCTGAGCCCGGTACAGATCCACACCAGCAAGTACCAGGTGGCCGGCCTGTCGCTGCCGGGCCTGCCGATCGTGCTGGCTGGCTACAACGGCCAGCTGGGATGGACCAGCAGCGCGGTGATGGCTGACAACCAGGACCTGTTCCTGGAAAAGCTGCGCCACCAAGGCAACCAGGTCAGTTACCTGGCGGACGGCAAATGGGTTGCAGCCAGGGCACACACCGAGACCTTCCTGGTGCGCGGCGAGCGCCCACAGCGTGAAGTGATGCATGACACGCGTCATGGCACCCTACTCGGCCAGCCGGGCAATGCCAGCCTGGGCCTTGCCCTGAACCTGCCGCAGTTCAAGGGCGATCGCAGCCTTGATGCACTGTTCGACCTGACCCGCGCCAAGACCGTGGAGCGCGCATTCGACAGCACCCGTGATGTCACGGCTGCGGCGCTGAACTTCGTCTTTGCCGAACCTTCGCACATTGGCTGGCAGGTGAGCGGGCGCTATCCCAACCGCCGAGAAGGCCAAGGCCTGTTGCCTTCGCCGGGATGGGATGGACGTTATGACTGGGATGGCTATGCCGACCCCATGCTGCACCCGTACGACCAGGATCCGACTGCTGGCTGGATCGGCCACGCCAACCAGCGCAGCCTGCCGCGCGGCTACGGCATGCAGCTGTCGAGCAGCTGGTACTACCCGGAGCGTGCAGAGCGCCTGGGCCAGCTCGCCGGCAATGGCCGAATTGATGGCCGCAGCCTGATGGCGCTGCAGAACGATCAGGTCACCTTGTTGGCCGGCAAGCTCAAGCAGATGTTCGACGCGCCAGGCATGGCAGGCCCGCTGCAGCAGGCCATCAATGCCTTGCCCACCGATCAGCGCGACAAGGCCCGTACGGCGCTGGCCAGGCTCAAGGCATTCGATGGCCGCTTGAGCCCGGTGTCGTCCGATGCTGCGCTGTACGCCCTGTTCCTCCAGGCCGTTGCCCGTCAGACGTTCCTCGATGAACTGGGGCCTGAGTCCGGGGCGGCCTGGCAGGCATTCGTCAGCAATGCACGCCTGTCGTTCTCGGCACAGGCCGATCACCTGCTGGGCCGGGATGACAGCCCGTTCTGGGACGACCGCGGTACGCCCCAGAAGGAAGACAAACCCGCCATCCTGGCCCGCAGCCTGGTTGCGGCAATGGACACGGGCATCGCCCAACTGGGCGCCGATCGCAGCGCCTGGCAATGGGGCAAACTGCACCAGTACCAATGGCCTGCACCGGCCTACCACGGGCTGGGTGATGCCATCGGCCGTCCTGCACAGCCTGCAGGCGGCGACTTCAGCACGCTCGCCTTTACCCCCTACGCCTGGGGAAGCGACTTCGTCACCCGCCTGCCGGCATCGGCGCGGCTGATCGTGGACTTCAGCCAGGCTGAACCCCTGCAGGTGCTGACCAGCAGCGGCCAGTCCGGCAACCCGGCCAGCCCGCATCATGGGGATGGCCTCGATGCCTGGTTCAAGGGCCGCTTCGCGGTCATGCCGCTTGCGCCCCAGCACTTCGCACGTGCCTATGGCACCCAGCGCCTGACCCTGGTACCGGGCAAGTAGAAAAGGTCCGCGGCGTGCAGCAGCTGCGATGGTCAAGGGCTGAACAAACCACCGGTCGAACTTCCCTTGGCCGCTGCGGCTCCTAACTGGTAACTCCCTACCAGTGCGTGTGCCATGGACCTCGTCATCGCTCGACCCGAAGGCCTGTACTGTCCGCCCGGCGATTTCTACATCGATCCCTGGCGGCCGGTAGACCGCGCCGTGATCACCCACGGCCACGGTGACCACTCGCGTTCCGGCAATCGCCATTACCTCACCGCAGACCCCGGCGCCGGTATCCTGCGCAGCCGCCTGGGCATGGACATCAACTTGCAGACCCTGCCTTACGGCGAGCGCCTGTTGCACCACGGCGTGACCCTGAGCCTGCACCCTGCCGGGCATGTGCTGGGATCGGCACAGGTGCGCCTGGAATATCAAGGCGAGGTCTGGGTGGCCTCGGGCGACTACAAGGTCGAGCCAGACGGCACCTGCGCGCCCTTCGAGCCAGTGCGCTGCCATACCTTCATCACCGAATCGACGTTTGGCCTGCCCATCTACCGCTGGCCGACCCAGGCGGATGTGTTCGCCGGCATCAATGCCTGGTGGCGGGCCAACAGCGAACAGGGCAAGGCCAGCGTGCTGTTCTGCTACGCCTTCGGCAAGGCGCAGCGCATCTTGCATGGCCTGGACCCCAGCATTGGCTCGATCCTGGTGCACGGTGCTGTCGAGCCGCTGAACAGGGTGTATCGCGAAGCGGGGGTGTACCTGCCCGAAACCCGCTATGCCGGCGACATTGCACGCAACGATCCGCTGTTGCGCACGGCCCTGGTGATGGCCCCGCCGTCCGCTGGCGGCAGCAGCTGGATGCGGCGCTTCGGCGATTACAGCGACGCGTTCGCCAGTGGCTGGATGCTGCTGCGCGGCACCCGGCGCAGACGCGGTGTGGACAAAGGCTTCGTGCTCTCGGACCACGCCGATTGGCCTGGGCTGCTGTGGGCCATCGGCCAGACGGGCGCCGAACGGGTCATGGTCACCCACGGATCGGTGGGCGTGCTGGTGCGCTACCTGAATGAACAGGGGCTCGACGCCCGCGCATTCGTCACCGAATACGGTGAGGAAGATGACGCCACAGCCGGGGAGAAGGGCGCATGAAAGCCTTTGCCGAATTGTACTTGCGCCTCGATGGCACCACCTCCAGCAATGCCAAGCTTCAGGCCCTGCGTGAATACTTCGCCAGCGCACCGGCCCACGACGCCGCCTGGGCCGTGTATTTCCTGGCTGGCGGGCGCCCGCGTCAGCTGGTGCCCACCCGGGTGTTGCGCGAACTGGCCGGCGCGATGGCAGGATTGCCGGACTGGCTGTTCGAGGAAAGCTACCAGGCGGTGGGCGATCTGGCCGAGACCATTTCGCTGTTGTTGCCCGACACCCAGCAGGGCGATGACGAAGGTCTGGCGCATTGGGTCGAAACCTACCTGCTGCCGTTGCGCGGCCTGCCCCCGGAGGAACTTCAGCAACGTCTGCCACCTCTTTGGGCACGGCTGGATCGCCCCAGCCTGATGCTGTGCCTGAAGCTGATCACCGGCAGTTTCCGCGTCGGCGTATCGAAACTGCTGGTCACACGCGCCCTGGCTCAGTTGGCGGAGCTGGACGCCAAACGGGTAGCCCAGCGATTGGTTGGGTATACCGACATCCGCCACCGGCCAACCGCCGAGCGCTACCTTCAACTGATAGCGCCCGAATCTGCCGACGAGCATAGTCAGCGTGGCGGGCAGCCCTATCCCTTCTTTCTCGCCCACCCCCTGCAAGCCCCGGTCGAACAGTTCGATACGCTGCTCGGGCCGCCCAGCGCGTGGCAAATCGAATGGAAGTGGGATGGCATCCGGGCACAGGTGGTCAAGCGCGACGGGCAGCTGTGGGTATGGTCGCGCGGCGAGGAGCTGGTCACCGAACGTTTTCCCGAGTTGCAGAGCCTGGCCCAGACCCTGCCCGATGGCGTGGTGCTCGATGGCGAGATCCTGGTCTGGAAAGCGAGCGATGCCAAGGCTGAGGCGTCCGTTCAGCCCTTCGCCCTGCTGCAGCAACGCCTGGGTCGCAAGACCTTGGGCAAGAAATTGTTGAGTGATGCCCCAGTGGTGTTGCAGGCCTATGACTTGCTGGAATGGCAAGGCGAGGACTGGCGCAGTCGCCCGCAGCATGAGCGGCGCGCGCAACTCGAACGTGTGCTTGAAGCCTGCCCATTGGCACCCGTACTGCTCTCCCCGCTGCTGCAAGGGCCCGACTGGGCGGACCTTGCCCGGCAGCGGGAGCAGTCACGCAGCCTGGGCGTGGAAGGCATGATGCTCAAGCAGCGCGAGGCACTGTATGGCGTTGGCCGCACCAAGGACATGGGCACCTGGTGGAAATGGAAGATCGATCCGTTCAGCGTCGACGCCGTGCTGATCTACGCCCAGCGTGGCCACGGACGGCGCGCCAGCCTGTACAGCGACTACACCTTCGCAGTCTGGGACGGCCCTGCCGGCACCCCGGACCGCACGTTGATCCCCTTCGCCAAGGCCTATTCCGGCCTGACCGACGAGGAGATGCGCAAGGTCGATGCCATCGTGCGCAAGACCACCCAGGAAACCTTCGGCCCCGTGCGCAGCGTAACGCCCACGCTGGTGTTCGAGTTGGGCTTTGAAGGCATTGCTCTGTCCAAGCGCCACAAGAGCGGCATCGCCGTGCGCTTTCCACGCATGTTGCGCTGGCGCCTGGACAAGCCTGTCGAGGAGGCCGACGACCTGGCGACCTTACAGGCCTTGCTGGCCTGATCAGGGATCACAGGCAGCTGTGAGGGGCTGGCGTGAGGCGCTGGCAGCGAAATTGTGCTTTCATCTGAAGGCTCAGCCCGTGCTCCAGACCGTTCCAGCCCCGTATTCAGGACCATCATGCACCACTCGACCCACGACATCCTCTCCCCTGTTCCGGGGGTAACCCGCCAACTGCACAGCTTCCACTTCGGGCCACGCGGTGGCCGCAAGGTGTACATCCAGGCCTCGCTGCATGCTGACGAATTGCCCGGCATGCTAGTGGCCTGGCACCTCAAGCGCCAGTTGCTGGAACTGGACCAGCAAGGCCGCCTGCAGTGCGAGGTCATCCTGGTGCCGGTTGCCAACCCGGTAGGCCTTGAGCAGGTGCTGCTCGACGCCCCGCTGGGCCGGTTCGAGTTGCAAAGTGGCGAGAACTTCAACCGCAATTTCGTCGATCTGTCAGACAGCATCGGTGATCAGGTCGAGGCCCACCTGACCCAGGACCCGCTCCACAATCAGGCCCTGATCCGCGAATACCTGCGCCGTGGCCTGGATGCTCATCCGGCGCGTACTCCACTGCAAGCGCAGCGCCTGATCCTGCAGCGCCTGGCGTGCGATGCCGACCTGGTCCTGGACCTGCACTGCGACTTCGACGCTGTCGAACATCTCTATACCACCCCGGACGCCTGGCCGCAGTTCGAGCCCTTGGCCCGTTACCTGGGTGCCCAGGCCAGTCTATTGGCGACCGATTCGGGCGGGCAGTCTTTCGACGAGTGCTTCAGCCTGCTGTGGTGGCAGCTGCAACAGCGCTTTGGCAAACGCTTCCCCATCCCGGCGGGCACGTGTTCAGTCACCCTCGAATTGCGCGGCCAGGCGGATGTGAGCCACGACTTGGCGCGCCAGGACTGCCAGGCCATTCTCGACTTCCTGACCCATGCCGGCGTGATACAGGGCCATGCCCCTGCCCTGCCGCCCTTGCGCTGGCCAGCCACCCCACTGGCTGCCGTGGAGCCAATCCCGGCCGCCGCGGGCGGGTTGCTGGTTTACCACGCCAAGCCAGGCCAGTACCTGGAGGCGGGGCAATTGATTGCCGAGGTCATCGACCCGCTCAGTGATCGCGTCATGCCCTTGCGCAACAGCCAGCCTGGCCTGCTGTATGCGCGCAGCGTGCGGCGCATGGCCACGGCAGGCATGGTGATCGCCCATGTTGCCGGCGAGCAGGTGTGCCGCAGCGGCAATCTGTTGGCCAACTGACAAGTAAACCAATGCCTTGCAGCGGTGGTCTCTAGAAGCACAGCCTTCGAGGGACTGCCCGCCTGATGCCCGCCGCCACCGATCTTGCCAATGCCTGGTTCGCCCAACGCGGCTGGAAGCCGTTCGCTTTCCAGCGCAAGGTGTGGGCCGCCGTCGAGCGTGGGGAGTCGGGCCTGCTCTATGCCAACACTGGCGCTGGCAAGACGTATGCGGTCTGGCTGGCGGCACTGCGGGCGTTCAAGGCCCAGGCCCAGGGGCGCCACGCGGCGCCGCTCCAGGTCATCTGGATCACCCCCATGCGCGCCCTGGCCGCCGATACGGCACGAGCGCTGCAGGCGCCCATCGACGAGATGGGCTTGCCCTGGAGCGTTGGCGTGCGCAGCGGCGATACCGGCAGCGCCGAGCGCGCACGCCAGGCCCGGCGCATGCCCAGCGTGCTGGTCACCACACCTGAAAGCCTGACCCTGCTACTGACAAGGGCACAGGCCAGCAATGACTTCGCGACGCTGCGCATGGTGGTGGTGGATGAGTGGCACGAACTGCTCGGCAACAAGCGGGGGGTTCAGCTGCAACTGGCGTTGGCCCGCCTTCGGCGTTGGCACCCTGGCCTGCCGACCTGGGGGCTGTCGGCCACCCTTGGTAACCTGCAACATGCCTTGGACGTGTTGCTGCCCCAAGGTGGTCAGCTGGTCCGCGGGCGCCAGGACAAGGTGCTGCAGGTCGATACCCTGGTGCCTGAGCACATCGAGCGCTTCCCATGGGCAGGGCACATCGGCCTGAAGATGTTGAAGCAGGTGAGCCGGGAAATCGACGCCAGCAGCAGTTGCCTGGTGTTCACCAACACCCGAGCGCAGGCCGAGCTCTGGTACCAGGCCCTGCTCGAAGAGCGCCCCGACTGGGCGGGCCTGATCGCGCTACATCACGCCAGCCTGGCACGTGACACCCGCGACTGGGTCGAACGCAGCCTCAAGGAGGGCACGCTCAAAGCCGTCGTCTGTACATCGAGCCTGGACCTGGGCGTGGACTTCCTGCCGGTCGAGCGCGTCCTGCAGATCGGTTCGGCCAAAGGAATCGCCCGGTTGATGCAGCGCGCAGGACGCTCCGGGCATGCGCCTGGACGGCGCTCGCGTATCACCCTGGTGCCCACCCACAGCCTGGAGCTGGTGGAAGCCGCCGCCATGCGCCAGGCCCTGGCGGCCGGCCACCTGGAGGGACGCCGGTCACCGCGCCTGTGCATGGATGTACTGGTCCAGCACCTGGTCAGCATGGCCCTGGGCAGCGGGTTCGAGCCGCAGCAACTGCTCGCTGAAGTGCGCAGCACCTGGGCCTTCGCCGACCTGCGTGACAGCCAGTGGCAATGGGCACTGGACTTCGTTTGCCATGGCGGCAGCTCGCTCAGCGCCTACCCCGATTATCAACGTGTTGAAATGCACCCAGACGGCATGTACCGGGTCGCCAGTGAGCGCCTGGCGCGCCGCCATCGCATGGGCATCGGCACCATCGTCAGTGACGCCTCGCTGCACCTGAAGTACTGGAGCAAAGGCGGTGGCGGCAAGAACCTGGGCAGCGTGGAAGAAGCGTTCATCTCACGCTTGAGGCCCGGGGACACATTCGTCTTCGCCGGCCGCGTGCTGGAGCTGGTTCGCGTGGAAAACATGACCGCCTATGTGCGCCGCAGCAACGCGCGCAAGGCGGCGGTGGCCCGCTGGAACGGCGGGCGCATGCCACTTTCCAGCGAACTGGCAGATGCTGTGGTCCAGCAACTTGACGCCGCAGCGCACGGTCGCTTCGACAGCCCTGAAATGCGCGCAGTAAGGCCGTTGCTCACGGTACAAGCCCAGTGGTCGGCGCTGCCGACGACAGGGACGCTGCTGGCAGAGACATTCAAATCCAGGCAGGGCTGGCACCTGTTCGTGTACCCGTTTGCCGGGCGCATGGCCAACATGGGGTTGGCCAACCTGATCGCCTGGCGTGTCAGCCGTGAGCAACCGCTGTCGGTTTCCATCGCCGTCAACGACTACGGCTTCGAGCTGCTAAGCCCTGGGCCGGTGGATTGGGCCAGCTACCTGCCCCAGGCGTTGAGTACCGAAAATCTTCTGGAGGATGTGCTTGCCAGCCTCAATGCCGGGGAAATGGCGCTGCGCCGGTTCCGGGAAATCGCCCAGATCGCTGGGCTGGTGTTCGGTGGCTATCCTGCGGCGCAAAAGAGCATGCGCCAGATCCAGGCCTCGAGCGGGTTGTTCTACGAGGTGTTCCGCAAGCACGACGCAGGCAACCTGCTGCTGGGCCAGGCACGTGATGAGGTACTTAGCGAGGAGTTGGAAATCGATCGGCTTCGGGCCCAGTTGCTGAAACTGACCGACCTCAGGCTGGACTTGCGTGTGATGGAGCGCACCGGGCCGCTGGCGTTCGCGCTACTGGTCGAAGGGCTGCGTGAAACCCTCAGCACGGAAAAACTGGCAGACCGCATCGCGCGGATGGTAGCGGAATTGGAGAGCATTGCAGGTTGAACCAGAGAACGACCAAACGCATTCATGGGGTAGCGGTCATATCGCTGGCCATCGACGGCCTGGCGATCCGCACATGACGACACATTGCGCCATCGAACTGGCCGGGCAGAAACTCTGGCTGCTGCCGGACAAAGCCGTGTATTGGCCAGCCCGCAAGGCGTTGCTGCTGGCCGATGTGCACATCGGCAAGGCGGCGAGCTACAGGGCCTTGCACCAACCCGTTCCCAGAGGCACTACCGAAGCCACGTTGGCCCGGCTCGACACACTGCTGGCCGAGCATGACTGCGAGCAACTGATCGTGCTCGGTGATTTCCTGCATGCCCGGACTGCGCGGGCGCCGGCTACGCTGGCCCGGGTGCAAGCCTGGCGGGAGCGTCATCCGGAGTTGAGCATCGTGCTGATACGCGGCAACCATGACCGCAACGCAGGCGATCCACCTGTTGAGCTGGGGATCGACGTGGTAGACGAACCTTATGTAGTGGGGCCGTTCGCCCTGCAACACGAACCCAAGGCGCATCCGGCACTCACGGTGCTTTCAGGGCACGTCCACCCGGTCTTCGTGCTGCGCGGCAGGGCTCGCCAGCGGCTGCGCCTACCGTGCTTTCTGATCGACGAAAAAGTCAGCCTGCTGCCAGCTTTCGGAGAATTCACAGGCGGTTGGGAGATCGAGCCCGCCGGCACCAGCCAGGTCTATCTGGCCGGTGCCGGCCGGGTGTGGCCGCTATGAAATGAATCAGGCCACAGGCGCCGGAGGCGGCTCATCGGGAAGGGTGGGCTCGCCGGGCTCCATAGGCGTATCACCCGGCTGGCCAGGCTGCGGCGTGTCCGGGTCAGGCTGCCCTGGCACACCGCCGGCATGCAGCGGCAATGGGTCAGCCAACAGCGACCAGGACAGCAGCCCGATGTGATTGGGCTGCAAGCCAGCCAACTTCGCACTGATCGTTGGGTGGAGTTTCATTGGCACCTCCTGACAACAGCCGACCCGCTTTATGCAAATCGGCAGGGTTACCACTTGGAGCGTCAAAAGCCGATGAAATTCCCGACGCCTGTCGGTCAGGTGCGTGGCAGGGTGACGCCACGTTGGCCCTGGTACTTGCCGCCGCGGTCCCGGTAGGACACTTCACAAGGCTCGTCCGATTGCAGGAACAGCATCTGCGCCACCCCTTCGTTGGCGTAGATCTTGGCCGGCAACGTGGTGGTGTTGGAGAACTCCAGCGTCACGTGGCCTTCCCATTCGGGCTCGAGCGGGGTCACGTTGACGATGATGCCGCAACGCGCATAGGTGCTCTTGCCCAGGCAGATGGTCAGCACGTCGCGCGGGATGCGGAAGTACTCCACGGTGCGCGCCAGTGCAAAGGAGTTGGGCGGGATGATGCACACGTCGCTCTTGATGTCGACGAAGCTGCCGGCATCGAAGTTCTTCGGGTCGACGGTGGCCGAGTTGATATTGGTGAAGACCTTGAATTCGTCGGCGCAGCGCACGTCGTAGCCGTAGCTGGAAACGCCGAAAGAGATGACCCGGTTATCCTGTTCGCCACGCACCTGGCGCTCCACGAACGGCTCGATCATGCCGTGTTCCTGCGCCATGCGGCGAATCCACTTGTCCGATTTGATGCTCATGGCGGGATGTCCTGAAGAGTCTGCAAGGTAAAGATAGACGCGCATCTTACCGGTCCCGGCGCGGTCTTCAAAGTTCCATCCAGCGTTTGCCGCCCGCCGCGGCTACAGTGCCCGCGAGGCGTGGCTTGTAGCCGCCGTCGATCTCTTTTCGGGGAAAGCGGCGTCTGGCCATTGGCAGCTTGGGCAAAGTGGGGTAAGGTGTTGCCACTGTGCTGCACGTGACACCGAGAATCTCTAGTTTGATGCACGATCCTGATCGGCCCATCGCTGAATTTTCTGCTCTCTTTGCGCTCAGTCCCGGGCAGGGTTTTTCCTGACCGAAATCAAATTGTCCAAGGAGACAGAAAAATGTCCAATCGTCAAAGCGGTACCGTCAAGTGGTTCAACGATGAGAAAGGCTACGGCTTCATCACCCCTCAGTCGGGCGACGACCTGTTCGTGCACTTCAAAGCCATCCAAGCTGACGGCTTCAAAACCCTGAAAGAAGGCCAGGCTGTTACTTTCGTCGCTACCCGCGGCCAGAAAGGCATGCAGGCTGAAGAAGTTCAGATCGCCTAAGTCGATCTAGCTTTCTAGCTTTCAAAAAAAACCCGCTTCGGCGGGTTTTTTTATGCCTGCTACTCAGTCAGCAGGCGCCAGGGCGCGCTGACCATGGTCAAGGATCGCCCGTTGAACAGATACGCGCCTGGCCTCCTCTGAGCACGACCTGTCAGCACGAGCGGCTCACCGAGCCGCCCTCTGGTCTTGATCTGAAAGGCTGCGGTACTACAGCCGACTAGTCTTCGCTGATGGTGATGCTCGGCATCGCTGGCGCTGCCGCCTCACGCAGTACGATACGCGCCCCCACCTTGCGCGCCAGCTCCTGGTACACCATGGCGATCTGGCTCTCAGGCTCGGCGATGGCCGTAGGCTTGCCGTTGTCGGCCTGCTCGCGGATCAACATCGAAAGCGGCAACGACGCCAGCAGATCGACGCCGTACTGGCTGGCGAGTTTCTCACCGCCACCCTCGCCGAACAGGTGCTCAGCGTGGCCGCAGTTCGAACAGATGTGTACGGCCATGTTCTCGACCACGCCCAACACCGGAATGTTGACCTTGCGGAACATTTCCACGCCTTTTCTGGCATCGAGCAGCGCCAGGTCCTGGGGCGTGGTCACGATGACCGAACCTGCCACCGGCACTTTTTGCGCCAGCGTCAGCTGGATGTCGCCGGTGCCAGGCGGCATGTCGATGACCAGGTAATCGAGATCATTCCAGGCTGTCTGGGTTACCAACTGCAGCAGCGCCCCCGAGACCATGGGGCCGCGCCACACCATGGGGGTATTGTCATCGGTCAGGAATGCCATCGACATCACTTCGACCCCATGGGCCTGGATAGGCACGAACCATTTCTGATCACGAATCTGCGGCCGCGTACCTTCGGCGATGCCGAACATCACGCCTTGGCTGGGGCCGTAGATATCCGCATCGAGGATGCCTACGCGCGCACCCTCACGGGCCAGTGCAAGCGCCAGGTTGGCGGCGGTGGTGGATTTGCCCACGCCGCCCTTGCCCGATGCCACGGCGATGACGTTCTTGACGTTGGCCATGCCGGGCACTTGGGCCTGGCCCTTGTGGGCCGCGATCACGCACTCGATGCTCACCTGTGCGCGGGTCACACCCTCAAGGTTACCGATCGCCGTTTCCAGCACCTGCGCCCAGCCCTGCTTGAACAGGCCTGCGGCATAGCCGAGCTGCATCTGTACGCTGACACACCCATCCTGGATTTCGATGGCACTCACGCAACCGGCAGTGACCGGATCCTGGTCGAGATAGGGGTCGGTGTACTGGCGAAGCACGCCTTCGATGGCGGCGCGATTGAGGGCACTCATGGACACTCCCATTGGCAAACTGAATGTAAAACAAGCGCCTATCCTAACCCGTCAATCGTCAGCAGATGCGTGCGCGGGGTGAAATATATTCGTCAGCCCTTTATAGTGGCCGATCATCCTCATTTTCACCCGTCGCCAGATAAGTAGCCGAGCCACCATGTCCGAGCCACGTCAGATTCTCGTCACCAGCGCCCTGCCCTATGCCAATGGATCCATCCATCTTGGCCATATGCTCGAGTACATCCAGACAGACATGTGGGTCCGCTTTCAAAAGCTGCGCGGCAATCAGTGCATCTATGTCTGTGCCGATGATGCGCACGGCTCGGCCATCATGCTGCGAGCCGAAAAGGAAGGCATCACGCCAGAGCAACTGATCGCCAACGTACAGGCCGAGCACAGCGCCGACTTTGCCGATTTCCTGGTGGACTTCGATAATTTCCACTCCACCCACAGCGAAGAAAACCGCGAGCTGTCGGGCATGATCTATACCCGGCTGCGCGAGGCGGGGCATATCTCCACTCGCTCGGTGACCCAATACTTCGACCCTGAAAAGGGCATGTTCCTGGCAGACCGCTTCATCAAGGGCACGTGCCCGAAGTGCGCGGCCGAAGACCAGTATGGCGACAACTGCGAAAAATGCGGCGCGACCTATGCACCGACCGAATTGAAAGACCCCAAGTCTGCTATTTCAGGGGCTACACCGGTGCTGCGCGACTCCCAGCACTTCTTCTTCAAGCTGCCCGACTTCCAGGCCATGCTCCAGCAGTGGACGCGCAGCGGCACGTTGCAGGACGCCGTGGCCAACAAGCTCGCCGAATGGCTGGATGCCGGTCTGCAGGAGTGGGACATCTCCCGGGACGCGCCTTATTTCGGTTTCGAGATCCCTGGCGAGCCTGGCAAGTACTTCTACGTCTGGCTGGACGCGCCGATCGGCTACATGGCGAGCTTCAAGAACCTGTGCGCGCGTCGCCCGGACCTGAACTTCGATGCCTTCTGGAACCAGGGCTCCAGCGCTGAGCTTTACCACTTCATCGGCAAGGACATCGTCAATTTCCACGCCCTGTTCTGGCCCGCCATGCTCGAAGGCGCTGGCTTGCGCAAGCCGACCGCGGTCAACGTGCACGGCTACCTCACCGTCAACGGTGCGAAGATGTCCAAGTCGCGGGGCACGTTTATCAAGGCCCGTACCTACCTCGACCATTTGCAACCCGAATACCTGCGTTACTACTATGCCGCCAAACTCGGTCGCGGGGTCGATGACCTGGACCTGAATCTTGAGGACTTTGTGCAGAAGGTCAACTCCGACCTGGTGGGCAAGGTGGTCAACATCGCCAGCCGGTGTGCCGGGTTCATCCATAAAGGCAACGACGGCGTGATGGTGGCCGGTGATGCAGCTCCAGAGCTGACCGAAGCCTTCCTGGCAGCTGCACCGTCCATTGCCGAGGCCTACGAGGGCCGAGACTTCGCACGCGCCATGCGTGAGATCATGGCACTGGCCGACCGCGCCAATGCCTGGATTGCCGAAAAAGCGCCTTGGTCGCTGGCCAAGCAGGAAGGCAGGCAAGACGAGGTGCAAGCCATCTGCGCCCAGGGCATCAACCTGTTCCGTCAGTTGGTGATCTTCCTCAAGCCTGTGCTGCCAGTGCTTGCGGCCGATGCCGAGGCCTTCCTGAATGTGGCCCCCTTGACCTGGGACGATCACCGTTCGCGCCTGGAAAATCACTCACTCAACCCGTTCAAGGCCCTGCTCAGCCGCATTGAACCTGCCAAGGTGCAAGACATGATCGCGGCCAGCAAGGAGGACCTGTTGGCCGCCGAGGAGCCCAAGGCACCTGTGGGTAATGGCGAGCTGCACAAGGACCCGCTGTCGGCGGAAGTCGACTTCGACACCTTTGCCGCTGTCGACCTGCGCGTGGCACTGATCGTCAAGGCCGAGGCCGTACCGGGTGCTGACAAGCTGCTGCAGTTGACCCTGGACATCGGTGATGAGCGCCGCAACGTCTTCTCCGGCATCAAGTCAGCCTACCCTGACCCCGCTCAGCTCGAAGGCCGGCTGACCATGATGGTCGCCAACCTCAAGCCACGTAAAATGCGCTTTGGGGTTTCCGAGGGAATGGTGATGGCCGCCGGCCCTGGCGGTGAAGAAATCTACCTGCTCAGCCCCGACAGCGGCGCCAAGCCCGGTCAGCGCATCAAGTGACCCACAAGCGGGACCTGCATCAGGCCCCGCCTTGCGACGATGGCGCGCAGCCACGGGCTGCTGCGCCTTGCCTGCCTTGCTCACGTTCTCCAGGAACGCTACGAATTCATGAATGCCGTCAAACGTCGAGAAATCTTCCGTCGACTGCACGAAGACAACCCGACACCCAAAACCGAGCTGGCTTACACCACACCCTTCGAGCTGTTGGTAGCCGTGACCCTTTCCGCGCAATCCACCGATGTAGGTGTGAACAAGGCCACAGCGCGGCTTTTTCCAGTTGCCAACACCCCTGAGGCTATCTACGCGCTCGGAGTCGACGGACTGAGCCAGTACATCAAGACCATTGGGCTCTACAACAGCAAGGCCAAGAACGTCATCGAGGCCTGTCGCCTACTCATTGAGCGGCATGACGGGCAGGTGCCGGACACGCGCGAGGCCCTCGAAGCCTTGCCGGGCGTTGGCCGCAAGACAGCCAACGTAGTGCTCAATACGGCATTTCGCCAACCGGCGATGGCAGTGGATACCCATATCTTCCGCGTCAGCAATCGCACGGGCATTGCTCCGGGCAAGACGGTGCTGGAGGTGGAAAAAAAGCTGCTCAAGTTCGTCCCCAAGGATTACTTGCTCGACGCACACCATTGGTTGATCCTGCACGGACGCTATGTATGTCAGGCCCGCAAGCCCAGGTGCGGCAGCTGCCGAATCGAGGACCTGTGTGAATTCAAGCACAAGACCAGTGATGATTGAGGCAATAGTAGAAAGATTGCGCTTCGATTGAAAAAATCTTTTTTACCAGCGCCCACTTTATGGTTATAAGGTCGGCCATTGGCCCTTGCCGTGGAGCGACTCATGAGCACTGATAAAGACGACCTCACGATTGAAGATGATTTTGTGACCGCTGAAGAAGAAGTCGAGCCGCAAGTAGAACCGGCGAAAACCAATCTGAGCAAGCGTCGCACCATCGACAATCTGCTGGAAGAACGTCGACTGCAAAGGCAACTGGCCGATTTCGATTACGATCTCTAGGAGGTGCTGGCTGGCGGGCCTCCGAAAGACCCGCTCCCTCTCCGTTCAGGCCTCGAATTCGGTGCAGAGCCCTCCTGCAGGAGGCTCTGCATACCATCAGTTCAACCCGTGTCGCTGTGCCAGTTCGATCAAGTCCACCAATGACCGCGCGTTGAGTTTGAGCAGCAACCGAGATTTGTAAGTACTGACCGTCTTGTTGCTCAGGTACATGCTGTCGGCGATTTCCTTATTCGACCGGCCCCGCGCCAATTGCTGAAGCACTGTCATCTCCCTTGCCGAAAGGCGGTTGACCATTTCCGCTTCACTGCCGCCGCTGCGCCCTCGCGAGGCGTGCAGCGCCTGGTTGGGGAAGTAGCTATAGCCCGACAACACCGCCTTGATCGCGCTGAGCAGTTCGGTCAGTTCCTGTTGCTTGCACACGTACCCTGCCGCCCCTGCCTGCATGCACCGCATCGAGAAGTTGCCGGGTGCCTGGGAGGTCAGTACCAGTACTTTGCTGCATGGGCTTGAACTGGCCATGCGGGCTATGACTTCGAGGCCGTCGAGCTTGGGTATGCCGATGTCCAGCACGACGATATCGGGAAGATGTTGCCGTGTCAGTTGCAGCGCGGCCACTCCGTTGTCCGTTTCAGCGACGACATCGTACCCATGCCGCTCCATCAGCATGCGTACGGCCAGACGTATCACAGGGTGATCATCCACGATAAGCACTTTGTTCATGCGATATCCATTCATTGCTGTTGCATTGGCAGGCCACGATAACCGAGAGAAGAACTCATGGCGCGGCGTTTTCGCCTAGAAACGGACGTACAGACACGGCTTACTAAACTTACGGAAGTTTCCTACACACAAGATGAAGAGTTGTTACAAGCTAATTAATAAAAGCGGATAAGAACTGCCTTAGAGGGCAACTCCCGACAACTTTTACATCAAACACTGACACCGTGGTCGTGACGCTTGAAGCGCTTGGCAGGCGCAGGCCCGGCATGGGAAACAGTGCAGGGTTTAGCTGAGCAAGGACCTAGGTTATAGATGTACGAAAGCGCAGGAGAAGGCTCCATGAATCAAGCACAACCCGTTGCTCCGCTGACAATCGTCGCTATCTTTGCGGGCATAATCGAAGCCTCCGCCCTGGCTACCTTGCCCTTTCTCAGCGAAGCCAGCCAGACGCTGTATACATGGTTTCTGGTTGGGTTTCCCTTCTTCCTGACCGCCCTGTTCTTCTTGACGCTGAACTTCAATTACAAGTCTTTCTATACGCCTGCTGGATCGCGTATCGAATCAGTGGACAGTGCGCAGAGCGCACGGAAGATCACGTCCACGACCCTGCCAACCGCAAGCGCAATCGTGCACGGCGAGCCGGTGACCTTCATGTTCAGCGGGCCAGAGGCAAATCAGTTGATGGAAAAGGAGGTATTGCAAGCGCTCGCCCAAGCGCCTGAGCCGGCTCGCACCTGGCAGTTCTGCAATGTGCCAAGAGGGCAATGTGTCCGGCTTTCAGTCAGCCCCCTCGAGTAAAGGCAAAAAACCCGGC
>NZ_JBICMI010000047.1:0-147028 GCF_043106155.1 Pseudomonas sp. FYR_7 | reverse complement strand
TTCATACGGCCCCTACGCTGCGCTTCGGGGTTCCCTCACTCCGGTCTTGCTCCCGGGAGGACCGCGCTGTAGGCCCCTTCCTGGGGCCCAGCGCTTGACAGGCATCCATGCCTGTCACCTCCCTCCGCAAGCCCTGCGTTCGGCCTTCTGAAGTCGCGAAGATCAAGATCAAGATCAAGATCAAGATCAAGATCAAGATCAAGATCAAGATCAACAGCAGGGGCATAGAGTGCCTTAACAAGATCCTCTGAGTTGCTAGATTGCTTATTTGCAGTTATGGAAAATTCAAGGTGGTTCGATTCAAACAATGGGCACACTATAAGCCACGTAGCAGATTACTAATAACCCACCGACCACCACACCCTCGCCGCCTACAACCTTGGAGCAGATGTAGTGCGAAGTCCGATTTATCGATATCTCTGTACGCTCGGTGCTGGGCAATGATCCGGGGGCTCTCTATACACGAGGTCAGGCACAGATCCTGCCTGCGGGGAGTTGGGACCCAACGCTTTAGTGACGCCCTACAAGCACCATGGCGCCCACTGGCAGACCCTGCCAAACCCACGTTGGTCGCCCGCGTTGTTACGCAATCGGTAAAACACCGTTGCATCTAAGACTAAGGTCGTCTGGTTGCCGTCCAACAGCCGCATAAAGTAAGGGTGTGGGTTACATTCCCTCTCTGTGCTGCTAGGACAAAAACAATGAACGACAGCATTTACCTCTCGATACAAAACAGCCCCCGTTTCAAGGAGCTGGTCAGCAAGCGCGAACGGTTCGCCTGGATACTCTCGGCGATCATGCTCGGGCTCTATTGCGCTTTCATCCTTCTGATCGCCTACGGCCCCCAGATACTGGGCGCCAAGATCAGCCCTGATTCATCGATCACCTGGGGCATTCCCCTGGGCGTCGGGCTGATCATCTCGGCATTTGTCCTGACCGCCATCTATGTGCGCCGTGCCAACGGCGAATTCGATGAGTTGAACAAGGCCATCCTGAAGGAGGCGCAACAATGATTCGTCCTGCCAAGACACTGGCCGTTCTGGCCTGCGGCGTCTTTGCACCCGCCGTGTGGGCTGCCGATGCCCTGACCGGCGAGGTGCAGAAACAACCGCTGAACGTTTCTGCCATCGCCATGTTCGTGGCCTTCGTGGCCTTCACCCTGGGCATCACCTACTGGGCTTCCAAGCGCAACAAGTCCGCCTCGGACTACTACGCTGCCGGTGGTCGCATCACCGGGTTCCAGAACGGCCTGGCCATTGCCGGCGACTACATGTCGGCAGCCTCGTTCCTGGGTATTTCCGCCTTGGTGTTCACCTCCGGCTACGATGGCTTGATCTACTCCATTGGCTTCCTGGTAGGTTGGCCGATCATCCTTTTCCTGATCGCCGAGCGCCTGCGTAACCTGGGCAAATACACCTTCGCCGACGTCGCCTCCTATCGCCTGGGGCAAAAGCAGATCCGCACCCTGTCCGCCTCAGGGTCGCTGGTGGTGGTGGCCTTTTACCTGATCGCACAGATGGTAGGTGCAGGCAAGTTGATCGAACTGCTGTTCGGCCTGGACTACCACGTGGCCGTGATTCTGGTCGGTATCCTGATGTGCCTGTACGTGCTGTTCGGCGGCATGCTGGCCACTACCTGGGTACAGATCATCAAGGCGGTGCTGTTGCTGTCGGGTGCAAGCTTCATGGCGCTGATGGTGATGAAGCACGTAGGCTTTGACTTCAACACCCTGTTCTCCGAAGCCATCAAGGTGCATGCCAAGGGCGAGGCCATCATGAGCCCCGGCGGTCTGGTCAAGGACCCCATCTCGGCCTTCTCGCTGGGCCTGGCCCTGATGTTCGGTACGGCTGGCCTGCCACACATCCTGATGCGCTTCTTCACCGTCAGCGATGCCAAGGAAGCCCGCAAGAGCGTGCTCTACGCCACCGGTTTCATCGGCTACTTCTACATCCTGACCTTCATCATCGGCTTCGGCGCGATCCTGTTGGTCAGCACCAACCCGGACTTCAAGGACGCAGCCGGCGCCTTGCTGGGCGGTAACAACATGGCCGCCGTGCACTTGGCCAATGCCGTTGGCGGGAGTGTGTTCCTGGGCTTCATCTCCGCCGTGGCCTTCGCCACCATCCTGGCGGTCGTGGCGGGCCTGACCCTGGCGGGCGCTTCGGCCGTGTCCCATGACCTGTACGCCAGCGTGTGGCGCAAGGGCAAGGCCAACGACAAGGACGAAATCCGCGTCTCGAAGATCACCACCGTTGCGCTGGGCGTCCTGGCCATCGGCCTGGGCATTCTGTTCGAGAAGCAGAACATCGCCTTCATGGTGGGCCTGGCCTTCTCCATTGCGGCCAGCTGCAACTTCCCCGTACTGCTGCTCTCGATGTACTGGAAGAAACTGACCACCCGTGGCGCCATGATTGGCGGCTGGCTAGGCCTGATCAGTGCAGTGACGCTGATGGTGCTCGGCCCGACCATCTGGGTGCAGATCCTTGGCCACGAGAAAGCCATTTACCCTTACGAGTACCCAGCCTTGTTCTCGATGCTGATCGCCTTCGTGGGCATCTGGTTCTTCTCGATCACCGACAAGTCCACGGCTGCCGAAAACGAGCGGGCGCTGTTCTTCTCGCAGTTCGTGCGCTCGCAGACTGGCCTGGGCGCTTCAGGGGCGGTATCGCACTGATTCGCAGGCATGAAAAAACCGCGCCTCGGCGCGGTTTTTTTTTTGCTTCACTAGATCATGCCGAGCAACAACAACACCAGCAAGATCACCAGCACCACACCGACGATGCCGGACGGGCCATAACCCCAGCTGCGCGAGTGCGGGAACACCGGCAAGCCGCCAATCAACAGGAGGATCAGGATGATGATGAGAATCGTGGTCATGGAGGAGTCCTTGCGTGGTTGAGGGTCAAGGGCCCAGGTTGCCGGCCTCTTGTAATTAATGACCGACGCCGCTTGTGAAAGATTCCATCGGCGTGTTGGCCATCGCCCCGTCTTTGTGCGCAGCGGGCGGTTCATGGCCGCTCATTCACTTGCCTGATAAGCACCCGCCCTGGGCATCGGCTTGATTAGACTGGGGCCACACCCTCTGAAAAAAGGCAGTCGCCATGCATAAGCGCATCATGATCACTGGCGCAGGCTCTGGGCTGGGCCGCGAAATTGCCCTGCGTTGGGCGCGCGAAGGCTGGCGCCTGGCGTTGGCCGACATCAGCGAGGCTGGCCTACGCCAGACGCTTGAAATGGTGCGTGCCGCGGGCGGGGACGGGTTCGTGCAACGGTGCGATGTACGCGACTACAGCCAGCTCACCGCGCTGGCACAGGCGTGCGAGGAGCACTTCGACGGCATCGATGTGATCGTCAATAACGCCGGGGTGGCATCAGGCGGGTTCTTCGCCGAGTTGTCGCTCGAAGACTGGGACTGGCAGATCTCGGTAAACCTCATGGGCGTGGTCAAGGGCTGCAAGGCTTTTCTGCCGCTGCTTGAGCGCAGCAAAGGGCGCATCGTCAACATCGCCTCCATGGCAGCGCTCATGCAGGGCCCAGGCATGAGCAATTACAACGTCGCCAAGGCGGGAGTGCTGGCGCTCTCGGAAAGCCTGCTGGTGGAGCTGCGCCAACTTGGGGTGGGTGTGCACGTGGTCTGCCCGTCATTTTTCCAGACCAACCTGCTGGATTCGTTCCGTGGGCCGGACCCGGCCATGAAAGCGCAGGTTGGCAAGTTGCTGGAAGGCTCGCCCATCAGTGCCAGCGATATCGCCGAGTGCATCTACCACCAGGTGGCTGACGGGCAGTTTCTGATCCTGCCCCACGAAGCGGGGCGCCAGGCCTGGGCGTTGAAATGCCAGGCACCTGAACGGCTGTACGATGAAATGGCCGACATGGCAGTGAAGATGCGTGCGAAGGCCCGAACCCATTAAGGAGTAAGGCGGCTCTGTAAGAAAGGTTTCCTAGCCGTGTCGGGTCTTTCTGAATGAGGGTGGAAGTATTGAGTAGCCAAATGGCGAAGCTGCACGCTCCGGTTTTCCCTTTCGCTGGAGAACCGGAACATGTTGGTAATAGGACGCGAAGTGGGTGAGGTCATCATGATCGGCGATGACATCCGAATCATGGTGGTAGAGACCCGGGACGGGGTGGTGCGCTTCGGTGTCGATGCACCCCGGGAGGTGCCGGTGCACCGCGCCGAAGTCTACAGGCGCATCAAGGAAACGCAATGTACCAGGGCGCGCCGGGCGCACAAGGCTTCATAAGGCCGCCTGGAAGTCGTCCCGCATGTGCCTTACTCCAGCAGTTCGCGAGGCACGTCGTGCTTGGCCAGCAGCTGGCACTGCTGGCTTTCAGGGTCGAACAGGATGAACGCCTGCCCCTTGGCCAGCGCCTGGCGGACCCTCAGCACACGGGTTTCCAACGGCGTGTCATCACCATTGTCGGTGCCGTCGCGGGTCACGAAGTCCTCGATCAGGCGGGTGAGGGTGTCGGCTTGCAAGTGTTCGTAGGGAATCAGCATGGGTAACGTGTCTGAATGAGTTGTAGGCATCCTACGCGATTTCGATGGCGCAGGGACCGCCCGCCAGGCGGTCCCGCACTTGCTGTCAGGTCTTCTGACCGACCAGGCTGTCCACCGCCGGCACGCGCGTGTCGCTCTCCATCTGCGCATCGTGTTCGAGCTGATGACTGAAGCGCTCAAGTGACGCATTGGCTGGCTGCGAGTCGCTGGCAAACACGGGCGGGCTCAACAGGTAGGCCGACAACAATTGGCTCAACGCGGCCAGGCTGTCGATGTGCGTGCGCTCATAGCCGTGGGTGGCATCGCAGCCGAAGGCGACCAGCGCCGTGCGGATGTCATGGCCCGCGGTCACCGCCGAATGGGCATCACTGAAGTAGTAGCGGAACAGGTCGCGGCGTACCGGCAATTCCTGTTCGCCTGCGAGCTTGAGCAGGTGTCGAGACAAGTGGTAGTCGTACGGCCCGGACGAATCCTGCATGGCCACGCTGACGGCGTGCTCACTGGAGGCCTGGCCGGGCGCGACCGGGGCGATGTCGATCCCGACGAACTCGCTGACATCCCAGGGCAGGGCGCCGGCGGCTCCCGAGCCGGTTTCTTCGGTGATGGTGAACAGCGGGTGGCAATCGATCAGCGGCTGGCGGCCACTTTCCACCACGGCTTTCAAGGCGGCCAACAAGGCAGCGACCCCGGCCTTGTCGTCCAGGTGGCGGGCGCTGATATGCCCGCTGTCGGTGAACTCGGGCAGCGGGTCGAAGGCCACGAAGTCGCCGATCCCTATGCCCAGCGCCTCGCAATCGGCACGGGTGGCACAGTAGGCATCCAGGCGCACTTCCACATGATCCCAACTGATGGGCATCTGGTCGATGGCGGTATTGAAGGCATGCCCGCTGGCCATCAGTGGCAGTACGCTGCCACGAAATACGCCTGCATCGGTGAACACGCTGACGCGGCTGCCTTCGGCGAAGCGGCTGGACCAGCAGCCCACCGGCGCCAGGGCCAGGCGACCGTTGTCCTGCACCTGGCGCACGCTGGCGCCGATGGTGTCCAGGTGCGCGGAGACGGCGCGGTCCGGGGAGCTTTGACGCCCTTTGAGGGTGGCGCGAATGGTGCCGCGTCGGGTCAGTTCGTAGGGAATGCCCAGCTCGTCCAGGCGCTCGGCCACGTAGCGCACGATGGTGTCGGTGAAGCCTGTAGGGCTGGGGATGGCGAGCATTTCCAGCAAGACGCGCTTGAGGTACTCGAGATCGGGTTCGGGATGTCGTTCAGACATGTCCAGGCCTCCGGTCGGTTGAAAAAGCGTTGGATGATCCGGTCGTCACGGTCGAGCGGGAGCGGCGCCGGCGCCGGCGCCGGGCTCCCGTCCGAGCGAAGCATGGGTGTATCAGGCCAGCGGCCTGCTATGGGGGAACAGCAGGTCGATGAAGCGTTCTGCCGTCGGTTGCGGCTCGTGGTTGGCCAGGCCTGCACGCTCGTTGGCCTCGATGATGACGTAGTCGGGTTCGCTGGCATCCTTGACCATGAAATCGAGGCCCACCACGGGTATCTCCAGTGCCCGCGCTGCACGGATGGCCGCATCGGCGAGGGTAGGGTGAAGGCGTGCCGTGACATCTTCGAGCGTGCCGCCGGTGTGCAGATTAGCGGTGCGCCGCACGGCCAGCTGGCGGCCCGCGGGCAACACATCCTCATACCCAAAGCCGGCCGCGGCCAACGTGCGCTCGGTCTCACCGTCTACTGGGATCTTGCTTTCGCCGCCAGTGGCCGCCTGGCGCCGCCGGCTTTGTGCATCGATCAGCGCGCGGATGCTGTGCGTACCATCGCCCATCACCTGCGCCGGATGGCGAATCGCGGCCGCGACCACTTCATAGCCGATGACCACGATGCGCAAGTCGTGCCCGGCATGGAAGCTTTCCAACAGCACGCGGCTGTCGAACTGTCGAGCGTGTTCGACCGCACGCGTGACATCTTCGATGGTCGTGAGGTTGACCGCAACGCCTTGGCCCTGTTCGCCATCCACGGGTTTGACCACGACCGCGCCGTGGTCTTCGAGGAACGCCAGGTTGTCATCGGCGTTACCGGCCAGTTGCTGCGCTGGCACCAGCAGACCTGCATTGTGCAGGGCGTGTTGGGTCAGGCGCTTGTCCTGGCACAAGGTCATGGTCACGGCGCTGGTCAGGTCGCTGAGCGACTCCCGGCAGCGTACGCGGCGACCGCCCAGGCTCAGGGTGAACAGACCGGCAGCGGCGTCGCACACCTGCACCTCGATACCCCGGCGCAGGGCCTCATCGACGATGATGCGCGCATAGGGGTTGAGGTCAGCCTGTGGGCCAGGGCCCAGGAACAGGCGCTCGTTGATGACGTTCTTGCGCTTGACGGCGAACGTGGGCAGGTTGCGAAAGCCCAGTTTTTCGTACAAGCGCTTGGCCTGGCGGTTGTCGTGCAACACCGACAGGTCCAGGTAGGCCAGGCCGCGGCTCATGAAGTGCTCGATCAGGTGGCGCACCAGCACTTCACCCACCCCAGGACGGGTGCAGTGCGGGTCTACGGCCAGGCACCACAGGCTGCTGCCGTGTTCCGGGTCATCGAAGGCCTTGGCATGGTTCAAGCCCATGACACTGCCGATGATCGCGCCACTGTCTTCGTCTTCGGCCAGCCAGTACACCGGTCCGCCCAGGTGCCGCGGGGTGAGCAGCTCAGGGTCCACGGGCAGCATGCCGCGTGCCTGGTAGAGCGTGTTGATGGCTTGCCAGTCACTGGGGTTCTGCGCCCGACGCACGCGAAAGCCGCGAAATACCCGTTGTGCCGGGCGATAGTCGGTAAACCACAGGCGCAGGGTGTCCGAGGGGTCCAGGAACAGTTGCTGCGGTGCGTGGGCCAGCACCTGCTGGGGTGCCGCCACGTACAGGGCAATGTCGCGTTCGCCGCGGCATTCGCCCAACAGGTCTTCGGCCAGTTTGGCCGGGTCGGCATAGGTATGCCCGATCAGTAGCCGTCCCCAGCCACAGTGCAGGGCACGTGGCTGGTCGTGGGGCTCGCTGCCATCGCCCGCAAGGCGTGCCTGCAGGCGCTCGTAAGAGGGCGCCTGGCCGCGCAGCAGGCGCTGGCCATAGGCCGTTTCGTGGGCTTTCATGGGTTCAGAGTCCTTGTTCGGTCAGCCACAGGTTCAGCGCCGCCAACTGCCACAGTTTGGAGCCGCGCAGGGGGGTAAGCTGGCCGTGCGGGTTGCTCAGCAGACGGTCGATCATGGCCGGATTGAACAGGCCGCGGTCCTGGCTCGGGTCGGTCAGCAGGTCGCGTACCCAACCCAGGGTGGCGCCTTCGAGGTGCTTGAGGCCAGGCACCGGGAAGTAACCCTTCTTGCGGTCGATGACTTCATGCGGAATCACCCGGCGCGCCGCCTCCTTGAGCACCTGCTTGCCGCCGTCGGGCAGCTTGAAGCGTGCCGGAATGCGAGCCGACAGCTCTGCCAGGCGGTAGTCCAGAAACGGCGTACGGGCCTCCAGGCCCCAGGCCATGGTCATGTTGTCCACACGCTTGACCGGGTCGTCCACCAGCATCACCGTGCTGTCCAGACGCAGAGCCTTGTCTACGGCCGCGTCAGCGCCAGGGCGGGCGAAGTGTTCACGGACGAAGTCGCCAGCAGCATCGTTCTCCAGCTGCCAGGCCGGCTGCACGGTGTCACGGTATTCGGCATGGCTGCGGTCGAAGAACGCTTCGCGGTACGCCGCGAATGCATCGTTGGCGCCATCGACCTGCGGGTACCAGTGGTAGCCGGCAAACAGCTCATCGGCGCCCTGGCCGCTCTGCACGCCCTTGCAGTGCTTGGCCACTTCGCGCGACAGCAGGTAGAAGGCGATGCAGTCATGGCTGACCATCGGCTCGCTCATGGCGCGAAACGCCGCAGGCAACTGATCGATGATCTCGTGCTCGGCAATGCGCAGTTGATGGTGGCGGGTACCGTAGTGCTTGGCGATCAGGTCCGAATACTGGAATTCATCGCCGCGCTCGCCGCCTGCGTCCTCGAAACCGATGGAGAAGGTCGACAGGTCATCCACGCCCACTTCGCGCAGCAGGCCGACCAGCAGGCTGGAATCGACACCGCCGGAGAGCAGCACGCCCACGTCGACCGCAGCGCGCTGGCGAATGGCAACCGCATCGCGGGTGGCGTCAAGGACCCGTGTGGTCCAATCCTCCAGGGTCAGGTCACGCTCATCCGGGTTAGGGCCGTACTGGAGTTGCCACCAAGTGCTGCGCTCGACTTCGCCGTGGCGGTCGATGCGCATCCAGGTGCCGGGTTCGAGCTTTTGCACGTTGGCCAGCAGCGTGCGCGGCGCCGGGACCACGGCATGGAAATTCAGGTAGTGGTTCAGCGCCACCGGGTCGAGCATCGGGTCGATGTCGCCCCCTTTGAGCAGCGCCGGCAAGGTCGATGCAAAGCGCAGGCGCTCGCCGTTGCGCGAGAGGTACAGGGGCTTTACGCCCAGGCGGTCACGGGCCAGGAACAGGCGCTGGCTGTCGCGCTCCCAGATAGCCAGGGCGAACATGCCGTTGAGCTTGGGCAGCAGGGCCTCGCCCCAGGCGTGGTACCCCTTGAGCAGCACCTCCGTGTCGCCGTCGGACCAGAAGCTATAGCCCAGGTCCAGCAGCTCCTGGCGCAATTCGGGGAAGTTGTAGATGGCGCCGTTGAAGGCCAGTGACAGGCCCAGGGTGCTGTCCTGCATGGGTTGGGCCGAGCCGTCGGACAGGTCCATGATTTTCAGGCGACGGTGGCCGAGGGCGATTGGCCCCTGGCTGTAAAAGCCCCACGCATCCGGGCCACGTGGCGCCAGGTGATGAGTGATTCGCTCAACGGCAGCCAGGTCGGCTGGGCGAGGGGCTTGACCGAGGGGGGTGAAACGCAATTCTCCAGCTAGTCCGCACATGTAACGTAAACCCTTTGAGTTTCGGCACTCATGGCGTCACTGGGTTTTCGCGCGTACCGCATTTGTACTGCTTCCCGCAGGCTTAGGCTGATCAAACTGCGCCCAGTCGTTGGGGCGTTGATCCACCTGGCGCATGGAGAGCAGCACCTGCACGCTGTGCCCGAGTTGCGCGGCGATGAATGCCGGGTTCATGCCGGCCACCAGGCACATGGTTGCGTACGTGTGGCGCGTGTCGTGCATCCTGCGGGGCCTGATACCAAGCATCCGCGAAGCTGCCAGCCAGTAACGTTTTTGACTCGCTTCGGGGCGTCTGAACAGCGCCGAGCGGTCGCCTGTCCCACTGGGCGCGAACACATCATCTGAACGCGCCTCGGTGAGCGGTCTGGGTTTTTCGAGGGCGTACAAGGCCCGATCGTTCAATAAAACTTTGCGTGTGCGCTTGGTTTTGGTGCGATTTTCGAGGATTCCCAGTAGCCCAAGCCCCCCGGCATCGGCCCTGTTCAGGGCACCGATCAATCGCTCTCCAACCCAGCGCTGCGCCCGCCTGAACACGCTTTCGCAGGCTCGGTTGAAGCCCGCCAATCAGGCGGTATGAATCATCGAAATGCCGTTCGTCGATGCTGGGTGGCGGTTAATCCATGACGGCCATTGGCACGAGATATTGACCCGGAACGATTTTGATGGTCATCTGCGCGCCTGTTTCAGGTGCCCCCTGCCGCCGTGCATGGGGTGAAACGGGAAGCCGGTTCGTCACCCCAGGGTGATCAGTCCGGCGCTGCCCCCGCAACGGTATGCGAGCGATGCTTTCGACAGACCACTGTGCCGCCGGCATGGGAAGGTGACGGCATCATGACCCTCGCGAGCCCGGAGACCGGCCTGAAGCCTTATTTGGCAAACCCGCGGTGGGCGGGCGCAGGCCGGTTTCCGTGGGCGCGTGCGCCTGCGCGTTCCCCATGCGTTGTTCCCTCCGGGATTCTTTCATTCCTGCTGCAAGTGGAAAGATATGTCCCGCTATTGTGTTTTTCTTACCCCTCAAGGGGCGTTGCTAGGTGCGAGCCTGGTGCCCTGTGTGTGCATGGCCGTCCCGATTCAGGCAGCCGAAGATGTCCATGCGCTGGCATTGCCCGCCACAGCCATCACCGGCACTGCCGAGCAGAACCCTCCCGTGGACCTGCACACTCCTGGCACCAGCGGTTCGCGCCTGAACCTCACGCCCTTGGAAACGCCAGCCAGCGTCACCCGCATCGGCGCCGAGCAAATTCTCGGGCGCAACAACGCCACGGTGCAGGACGCGGTGACCCGCACCCCCGGCATCACTTTCGTCGGCACGCCTGGCAACGGCGGCACTGCGCTTTCGGCCCGTGGCTTCACCGGCCACAGTTCGACCATGCAGCTGTATGACGGCACCCGCCTGTACGTGGGCGCCGGCACCGTCACGTTTCCCGTGGACACTTGGTCAGTAGAACGCATCGACGTGCTGCGCGGCCCGGCTTCGGTGTTGTACGGGGAGGGCGCCACCGGTGCGGTGATCAACGTAGTGCCCAAGAAGCCCTTCGACGGCGATGTTCGCAACCATGTTCGCCTGGGCTACGGTTCCAATGATCGTCGGCAGTTGGCATTGGACAGCGGCGGTTCGCTGACCGATACCCTGAGTTATCGCCTGAATCTCAATAAGTTGGACAGCAATGGCTGGGTCGACCGTGGTGAGTCAGCCAGCGTCGCTGTCAGCGGTTCATTGCGCTGGCAGCCGAACGACGATTTCAGCGTCACCCTCAGCCATGACTACGGTGACCAGGACCCGCAACAGTATTTCGGTACGCCGCTGGTCAATGGGCATTACCGTGAATCGCTTCGTGACCACAACTACAACGTGGCCGACGCCGAGGTGCATTACAACGATCAGTCCACTCGATTGGTCACGGACTGGGTGATCACCGACAACCTCACCGCCAATAACCAGCTGTATTTCCTCAAGGCCCAGCGCCGGTGGCGAAATGCCGAAAGCTACACTTGGCTGCCGGGCGACCAGGTGCAGCGCAGCAATTTCATCAGCATCAAGCAGACCCAGGAACAGATTGGGGATCGCCAATCGTTCACCCTGCAGCACACCCTGTTCGGCCTGGACAGCCAGACCGTGGTTGGCGCGGACTACAACGCGATCCGCTTCGTGCGCAAGCATGATTTTGGCAACACCTACACAGATACCGTGCCGCTATGGGGCTCGGGCGGCGGCGATTACATCAGCACCGACCCCTACCGCTCGCGCGAAGCGAACCAGGCCCGGCAATTCTCCCTGTTCGCCGAAAACCGCACGCAACTGACCCAGCGCCTGTCGTTGATCACCGGTGTGCGGCATGATCAGGTGCACCTGAACCGTGACGATCTGGACACCGATACCCGCACCGATCGCAGTCTGAGTGGCGACAACTGGCGGGCGGGCCTGGTGTTCGCGCTGACCGAGGACCTCTCGCTCTATGGTCAGTACGCCACCAGCACCGAAGGCGTGAGCAACTTGCTGACGCTCAGTGCAGCGCAACAAAGCTGGGACCTGAGTACCGCCAAACAGACCGAAGTCGGTGTCAAGCAGATGCTGCCTGAAGGCCGTGGCGAGTGGACACTGGCGGCGTACCACATCGTCAAGAAGAAACTCCTGAGTACCGATCCACTCAACCCCACCGTCCAGCAACAGGTCGGCCAGCAATCTTCGGACGGCATCGAGGCCACCCTGGCGTTGCGCCTGCCCTACGGTGTGCAGCTTTCGGCCAACGCCGCCTGGGTCCGCGCCGAGTACGACGAATTTGCCAGTGGCAACAGCGACTACAGCGGCAACCGGCCGATCGATGTGCCACGGCGGTCGGCCAACCTGTGGTTGAGCAAAGACTTTGGTCGGTTGTTCAGTGCCGGGGCTGGAGCGCGGTATGTCGACAGCCGCTATGGGGACAATGCCAATACCGTGCAGGTACCGAGCTACACCGTGGTCGACGCCAACGTTGACTGGCACGTGAAGCCGGACCTGACCTTGGGCCTGCAGCTCAACAACCTGTTCGATCGTCAGTACGCCACCACCACCGAAAATAACGGCCGGCAGTGGTACCTGGGTGAACCACGGTCTTTCTTCGTCACGGCCGATTACCGTTTCTGATCCGTCCCACCGGCCTTCGGGCCGGTGCTTGCTGGAGTGAATCCGATGACTCGACTGAGTATCGAAGGCCTGCACTGGGCAGTGCCCGAGGCGGGGCGCAGGGTGCGCCAGATCCTGCAAGGCGTGGACCTGCATGTGGACGACGGTGAGTGCGTAGGGCTTGTCGGCCCCAACGGCAGTGGCAAGACCAGCCTGCTACGTTGCGCCTATCGCGCCACGCAACCCACTGCAGGCAGGGTCAGCGTGAGCGGTGTCGATATCTGGCAACGCAGCCCGCGCTGGTGTGCGCAGCGTATCGCGGTGGTGCTCCAGGAGTTTCCTGGCGAATTCGGATTGAGCGTTGCCGAAGTGGTGAGCATGGGGCGCACGCCGCACAAAGCCCTGTTTGATGGCGACACGCCCGAGGACCGGCAAAGGGTCGCTCATACGCTTGTGCTGGTTGGGCTGGCAGGCCATGCCGAGCGTACGTTCGCTTCGCTATCCGGAGGCGAGAAGCAGCGCGTGCTGCTGGCCCGGGCACTGGTGCAGGCCCCTGAGCTGCTGATTCTCGACGAGCCGACCAACCACCTCGACCCGCGTTACCAACTTGGGCTTCTGCAGCATTTGCGCAGCCTGGGGCTGAGCACCCTGGCCAGCTTCCACGACCTCAACCTGGCTGCGGCATTCTGTGACCGGCTGTACGTCATCGACGCTGGCCGCATCCTTGTCAGCGGCACGCCCCAGCAGGTGCTGACCCGCGAACTGATCCAGGAGGTGTTTGGTGTCCAGGCGCTGGTCGACCTTCATCCGCTGCACCCTTACCCACGCATTACCTGGATAACCCGACCATGAACGCTCGCTTTCTGATCGCCCTGATAACGCTGCTACTGGCGCTGCCTGCCACGGCCAGCGAGTACCCGCTGAACGTGCGCAGTTGCGAGCGCCTGGTGACGTTCAGCAAGGCCCCCAAACGGGTGGTGGTGCACGATGTGAACATGACCGCCATGCTGCTGCACCTGGGGCTGCGAGACAGCATCATCGGCTACACAGGGTTCACCCGCAGTAAACACCGTGACCCATGGATCGACGCTGCGCTGGAGGGCGTGCCACAACTGGCAAGCCGTTATCCTTCCATTGAAACGCTGCTGGCGGTCGATGCCGACCTGTTCTTCGCCGGCTGGAACTATGGCATGCACGTGGGAGGGGCGGTCACCCCCGCGACGCTTGCGCCCTTTGGAGTGCCGGTCTACGAGTTGAGCGAGTCCTGCGCTTGGGTCATGTCCGGCCAACGTGCGAGCTTCGATGATGTCTATCGCGACCTGGATAACCTGGGGCGCATGTTCGATCACCAGCGCCAGGCCCAAGCGCTGATCGGGCAGATGCGCCAGCGGATCGCCGGGGTGCAAGCGCGGGCAGGGCAGGCGCAACACCGACCACGGGTCTTCTTGTACGACAGCGGCGAAGATCGCCCGCTGACATCGGGGCGCCTGGGCATGCCGCAGGCACTGATCGACGCAGCCGGTGGTGTGAACGTGATGGACGACGTGGCCGCCAGCTGGACCCAGGTGAATTGGGAAAGCGTGGTAGAGCGCGACCCTGACGTGATCCTGATCGTCGACTACGGACCCAGGACCTGGCAGCAGAAACGTGATTTTCTGTTGCACCAGCCCGCGTTGAAAGACGTACGGGCCATCCGCGAGCAGCGCTTCGTGCCACTGACCTACCTGCAGGTCACCCCCTCGGTTGAGAACGTCGAAGCCGTGGAGAAAATCGCCCGCGCCTTGCATCCCAAGCTGTTCGCAGCGGGGGCACCATGACCTTGGCGCGCAGCCCAGCGTGTTATGGCTGGCTGACCGTGGTGCTGGTCATCCTGTTGGTGGCGTCTTTGGTCGCGTCGCTGGCATTTGGCCCGGCATCGGTGCCCTTGACCCACGTCATCGGGATCGTCGCGCAACAGATGGGCATCGACTGGGGGCCTGCGCTCAGCAAGAGCCAGACGCACATCATCTGGCTCATCCGTGCCCCGCGTGTACTGTTGGGCGCATTGGTCGGGGCAGGGCTTGCCCTGGTGGGTACGGCCCTGCAGTCCGTGACCCGAAACCCACTGGCAGACCCACATTTGCTGGGTGTCAGCGCCGGCGCTGCGCTGGGCGCAGTGCTGGTGATGCTTTACGTCGGGGACTTCGTCGGTGTGCTCAGCCTGCCGCTGGCTGCGTTCGTGGGGGCGACAGGGAGCATGCTGCTGGTGATCGGCGTGGCGCGCCGCGGCGGACGCCTGGAAAGCGATCGCTTGCTGTTGGCGGGGGTGGCGGTGTCCTTCGTGCTGATGGCCGTGGTCAACCTGCTGCTCTATACCGGTGACCAGCACGCGGCGGCTTCGGTGGTGTTCTGGATGCTGGGTGGGCTGGGGGCTGCCCGCTGGGAGGTCATCTGGTTGCCGGCACTGTGCGTGCTGTTTGGACTGTGCGCGCTCCAAGTGATGGGGCGCGGCCTGAATGCATTGATGAGTGGCGAGCAGACCGCGATCAGCTTGGGCTTCTGTGGCCGGCGCCTGCGGCTTGAGGTGTTCATCTGCACCTCTTTGTTGACCGGGGTGCTGGTTTCGCTGTCGGGCGCCATCGGTTTCGTGGGCCTTATGGTGCCCCATGTAGCGCGCCTGCTGGTGGGGGCGGACAATCGGCGGTTGATGCCAGTCAGTGCGCTGCTGGGTGGGGTGTTTCTGGTCTGGGTGGATGTGGCCGCCCGCACCCTCATCGCACCGCAAGACCTGCCGATCGGCATTGCTACCGCAGCGCTGGGCGGGGTGTTCTTCATGCTGTTGCTCAAGCGGTGACGACACGACAAGCCACCCTGGGGTGCTTGCCGTGCCCTGCATCAGAAGTCCAGGGTGAGCCCTGCATACAGCGCACGGCCGTCGCCGGGTGAGTGCAGTGACGCATCTGCCCCATCGGGGTCGTACCAGACATACTCGTAGTAGCGGTTGGTCAGGTTCTTCAACTGCAGGTCCGCGCTTATGGTTTCGCTGAGTTTGTACGTCGCCCCGAGGTTCATCAGCACGTAGCCGCCATAGGTACCTTGGGTGTTCTCCCGCTCCAGGTAGTAGTTGCTCTGCCCGTTCGCCCAGGCAGTGAGCTGCAGCTTTGGAGTAGCCTGGTAGCTGATGCCGGTATTCCACAGGTGATGTGGCACGTGATCGATTTCCTGGCCCTTGCTACCTGGTAATGCGCTGCTGGGCTCAAGGATCTTGGAGTACTGCCAGGAGTACGACATCCATACCTCGGTGCGTTCATCCGGGTGCAGGTTGACCTGCAGGTCGTAGCCCCAGCGCCGTGTCTCACCGACATTGTCCGACTCCCCACTCGGGTCGTTCAGGCGCCGGCTCACTTCGCCAGAGGCGTCCTGACGCCAATAGGCCACACGGCCATCGACCCAGCTGGCCGGGGTGAACTTGACGCCGGTTTCCCAGCCTTCGTTGATCGAAGGGGACAGGTCCTCGTTGCGCGGCGGCACCTTGTAGGCTGCCGCACCGGTACCGACCTGGAAGGTACGGCCCCAGTTGGCGTAAACGCTGGCAAGCTTCCATGGCGAATAGACAATGCTGAGCTTGGGCTGCTTGATCAGCCCGTAGTCGTTGATGTCGTAGCCCTGTCCGGTCATCTTGTTGGTGAAGTCACCACTGATCTTGTCCACCCGGTAGGCCGGCACGATCTTGAGCGACTCCAACGGCTCGATCTCTGCCTGTACGTAGGCACCGACTGTGTTGAAGTCGAAGTCCTGGTCGCGTGTCTGCGCCTGGCGTACACGCGCTTGGGTACGGTAGCGCTCGCTGCGGTTCTGTTGCTTCTGCACATCGCTTCCACCTTCCAGCGCAAAGGCGTGCAGCCAGTCCACCTGTGGTCGCCAGGTCAGCGAGGTGATGGCGCCGTACTGGTCCTCGTAGGTGTCGCGCTCCTGCTGTGAACTGGTGCGCCAGTACTGGGTCCAGCGACGGTCGTCATAGGTGTTGAGGTAGGTCTTGGCCGACCAGGACAGGGTGTCGGCCAAGTCGGTGTCGAAGTGCACGCTGACCTGGTTCATGCGCCGCGTGCCTTTGTCCGTGGCGTTGTAGTCATTGGTCATGCGCGGATGATGGCGGGCGTCGTCCTCGGTCAGGTAGCCCGCTTCCTGGGCTTCGGACTCGTAGTGGCGCGCGATCAGACCAAGGCGGTAGCTGCCATCGTCAGGGGTATAGAACCACTTGCCGCCGAAGCTGTAGCGTTCGGTGTCGGCGTGGTCGCGATAACCGTCGACCTGTTGGCGGGCGAAGAAGTAGTTCTGCGTCCAGTTGCTGGTCTCGATGCCCTTGGCCAGTTGCACCTCTCGGGTATTAAAGCTGCCGTAGCGCAGGCGCGCCTTGTTGTAGTTACCGCCGGTGCGGGTGTTGATATTGACGTTGCCGGCGATGTTGTTCAGGCCATAGCGCGGGTCGCTGGTGCCGCGCACCACTTCGATGCTGTCGATGTCCATGGGGAACACCGAGTCGATGAAGGGCATGTTGCCGTCGTTGGTGTTACTGGGGATGCCATCGATCAGCAACTTGACCGCGTTCACTTCGCCTTCGCCATTGAAGCCGCGAAACGACAATTTGCCCGAGGTGGTGCCTTGGTTGAACTCGGTGAGCATCACCCCCGGTGCCCTGCGCAACAGCTCCCAGCTGTAGGCGACTGGCATTTTTTCGAGGATGTCACCGCCTAGAATATCCACCGAACTGAGCACGCTGCTGGTGGCCAGCGGGCCGCTTTCGGTGCTGGTCACGCTGACCGCACCGAGGGTTAGCGTCGAGTTCTCGGCAGCGCGTGTTTCGGCAATGACCGATGACAAAGGGCTGAGGCTATAAACAGCGAGCACGGGCAGGACGGCGCGTGCGGTATGACGAAACGCAGACATGAAGTGTTTCCTGAAGACAGTCGAGCAGCGCTGCGCGCCGCATGTCGCGGGGCAGCAATGGGTAAGCAACGACGGGTCAGGCCAGGGGAGAGGCGCGGGGGTTGAGCTTGGGCCACTGTTCACGCGGCAACGGCAGCTTGTGGCTGTCACCGAGCAGCAGTGCGTCGGGCCAGTAGCGGGGGAACAGGTGGCGATAGTAGTCGCTGGCCAGCAAGGCATGCGCGGCATGGCCACAGCAGCAGTCACCCGCCTGATGCTTGATTGGCGGCTGATCGTCCAGTTGCGGCAGGTCGGCCTTGAGCTGGGCCAGCAGTGACTTGGGCAAGCTCTGCGCACCGTGCAGGCTGCAAAAGCTTCCCAGAATCAGCGATTGGCTGTCGATGCTGGGGGATTGCAAGGCACGATCGAGCGGCATCGCCAGCAGGTTGAACAGCACGGCAATGCCTGCAAGCAAACACACAAGTGAGCGTGCACGTACGGTCATCTGACCCCCAGGCGATCAAGGCCCGTATTAAGCCTCATTCGCGATCAGGTATGAAATGTCGCTGCTGCGCCCTATTGTCGCAGGGCGCCCGCCTGGGCGAGGCACCTGTTATTTGCCCCGAATCAGGCGCCGCAGTGCAAAGCGGTTGGGGTGGCAGGCTTCGGCGACCGTTCGCGGTACCGGCAGCGGTTCGCCGCAGACCCAGGCCGCCACCAGTTCTGCGCTGAGCGGGGCCGTGATCAGGCCCCGCGAGCCGTGGCCGCTGTTGACGTACAGGCCCTCAAGCCAAGGGCACGCCACCTGCGGCACTTGTCGCGCGTCCCGGGCAAGCGCTGCATAGGCCTGGGCAAAAGCGTGGTCGTCGGCCAGAGGCCCGACGATAGGCAGGTAGTCCGGGCTGGTACACCTGAAAGCGACGCGGCCTTCAAGCGCCTGCGCATCGAACCCCGCCGCGCCAAGACGGTGGGACAGGTCTGGGGAAATTTCCTCCAGCAGCGCCAGGTTGCCCTCATGTTCGGCCGCTGTGGGGGTCAGGTCAGTGCTGTGGAAATCGAAGCTGGCGCCTAGGGTGTGCTCGCCGCATCGCGCGGGCGCCACGTAGCCTTGCGCGCACACCACGGTGCCCAGCGCCCGGCTTTGGGGTGTTGCGGGCAGTCGGGTGACCTGGCCACGAATACGCTTGAGCGGCAAGCCGGCGCACGGTTCGAACCGTTTGACCTCGGCAGCACTGGCCAGGATCATCACCGGCGCGTCGGCCAGCAACTGGTCACCGGCCCAGGCCTGCCACCGCCCGGCGACCTTGTGCAGCGACAGGACCTCCTGGTGCGTGACCAGGCGGATGTTGGGGTGCTCAAGCTGCTGGCGGCATAGCGCGGGCGGATGCACCCAACCGCCTTCGGGGTAGAACAGCCCGCCTGCCGGTAGGGTGGTGCCGGCAGTGGCCTGGGCCTGCTCCTGGGTCAATGCGTGCACAAGACCGGGGTCGAAGGCCTGCACCAGCTTGCCCTGGCGCGCCGCTTCCTTGTCGTCGAAGGCCAGTTGCAGGACGCCGCAGGCGTCCCAGTCCTCGCCGCGCTGAAGGTGCTCAAGCTGACGGCGGGTGTAACCGAAACCGGCGAGAATCATCCGGGACAAGGCCGTGCCGTGCGCCGATAGCTTGAGGTACAGCACCCCCTGCGGGTTGCCGGACGCTTCCTGCGCCGCTGACCCATGCCGCTCCAGTACCGTGACCTGCCAGCCGCGTCGGGCCAGGCTTGCCGCCGTGCAGCTGCCGGCCAGCCCGGCACCCACCACTACGGCCTGACGCGGCCCATCCCCTGCCGGCGGGCGGGTATACCAGGGCGCTGTAGGGGCAGGGGTCGGGCCCACATACACCCCGCTCATCACTTCCCACTTCTTGCCGATGCCAGGCACCTTCTTCATGGCAAAACCCGCCTCCACGAGGCTGCGGCGTACCCAGCCGGTGGTGGTGAACGTACCCAGCACGGTGCCGGGGTGGGACAGCCGCGCCAGTTGCGCGAACAGTGCCGGGGTCCACATGTCGGGGTTCTTGGCAGGGGCAAAGCCATCGAGGAACCAGACGTCGACCTGGGCGTCGAGCTCCGGCAATTGCTCGAGCACATCACCAATCAGCAAAGTGAGGGTGACGCGTCCACCGTCGAAGGTGAATTGCTGATACCCCGGATGCACCGCCACGTATTGGGCCAGCAAAGGCTGGCTGTAGGCGGCCAGCTCCGGCCACAGACTGATGGCACGGGCCAGGTCATCGCGGGCCAGGGGGAATTTCTCGACGCTGACGTAGTGAAGCCTGGCATCTGCGTGGGCGTGTTGCGCGAACAGTTGCCAGGCGCAGTAGAAATTCATGCCGGTGCCAAAGCCCGTCTCGCCGATGACCATGCAGGCCTCAGGCGCCATTGCAGTGAAACGTTCAGCCAGGCGGGTTTGTCCGAGAAACACATGGCGGGTTTCATCGATGCCTTCATTGACGGCGAAGTACACGTCATCGTAATGCCGCGAATGAGGGCGGCCCTGTTCGTCCCAGTCGATCTGGGCGTGCTGGAGCGGGGGAGTTACGGTCATGGCAGGTGCACAGCGACAAGCGACTGAAGAAGTGGCGATAGTCGCATGACTGGGGCTTTCTTGCAGCCCGAGCTCCCAACCCAGGTGGGCTTTTGCGCTAGTCTTGTCTATCCATTGAAGGAGCCCGTGCATGTTCGAATCTGCCGAAATTGGTCACAGCATCGACAAGCAAACCTACGACGCCGAGGTACCCGCCTTGCGTCAGGCACTGCTCGAGGCCCAGTATGAGCTCAAGCAGCAAGCGCGTTTTCCGGTCATTGTGCTGATCAACGGCGTGGAGGGGGCCGGCAAGGGCGAGACGGTCAAGCTGCTCAACGAGTGGATGGACCCGCGCATGATCGATGTGCTTACCTTCGATCAGCAGACCGACGAGGAACTGGCGCGGCCACCGGCCTGGCGTTACTGGCGCGCCTTGCCGCCCAAGGGGCGCATGGGGGTGTTTTTCGGCAACTGGTACAGCCAGATGCTGCAGGGGCGCGTGCATGGGGTGTTGAAGGACGCGGTCCTGGACCAGGCCATCAACGGTGCCGAACGCCTGGAGCAGATGCTGTGCGATGAAGGCGCGTTGATCATCAAGTTCTGGTTTCACCTTTCCAAGAAGCAGATGAAGGCGCGGCTCAAATCCCTCAAGGACGACCCCTTGCACAGCTGGAAGATCAGCCCGCTGGATTGGCAGCAGTCACACACCTACGACCGCTTCGTGCGTTTTGGGGAACGTGTGTTGCGCCGCACCAGCCGCGATTACGCACCTTGGCACATCGTCGAGGGAGTTGACCCCAATTACCGCAGCCTGGCCGTCGGGCGCATCCTGCTCGACAGCTTGCAGGCGGCCCTGGCCAATAACCCCAAGGGCAAGCACGTGGGCAATGTCGCGCCGCTTGGACGCAGCATCGACCAACGTAGCCTGCTGGGTGCCCTGGACCTGAGCTTGCGTCTGGACAAGGCGGACTATCAGGAGCAACTGGTCACCGAGCAGGCGCGCCTGGCCGGTTTGCTGCGTCACAAGCACATGCGCCGTCATGCCTTGGTAGCAGCCTTCGAGGGCAATGATGCGGCGGGCAAGGGTGGTGCGATCCGGCGCGTGGCCGCTGCCCTGGATCCGCGTCAGTACCGGATCGTGCCCGTTGCCGCACCTACCGAAGAAGAACGCGCGCAGCCTTACCTGTGGCGTTTCTGGCGGCACATTCCCGCGCGTGGCAAGTTCACCATCTTCGACCGTTCCTGGTATGGGCGGGTGCTGGTGGAGCGGGTCGAGGGGTTCTGCAGCCCTGCCGACTGGATGCGTGCCTATGGCGAAATCAACGACTTCGAAGAACAACTGGTGAATGCGGGCGTGGTGGTGGTCAAGTTCTGGCTGGCCATCGATCAGCAGACCCAGCTCGAGCGCTTCGAGGAGCGTGAGCAAACCCCGTTCAAGCGCTACAAGATCACCGAGGACGACTGGCGCAACCGCGACAAATGGGACGACTACAGCCAGGCCGTGGGCGATATGGTCGACCGCACCAGCAGCGAGATCGCGCCCTGGACGCTGGTTGAAGCCAACGACAAGCGCTGGGCACGGGTCAAGGTTCTGCGCACCATCAACGAAGCACTGGAAGCGGCGTTCGCCAAGCACAAGAAGTAGGCCGGGCTCGTACACCTGACATGAATGTGGGCTTGGGCAGCACAGCCGCGATCCGGCGTGTTGCCCGTATCATGCCCCCACAGAATGACGTGATGAATTCTTTTCCCGGCAGGGCTGCTCAGCTTGCCTGCGCAGCCCCGTAGAATTCAGCCACCCCCACCACGGATCTGATCGAGGACACCATGCACACCACCTCCGGCCGTTGGGTTCACGGCCTGCTGCTTGCCCTGCTGACGGCACTGCTGTGGGGCATCCTGCCGATCAAGCTCAAGCAGGTGCTGCAGGTGATGGACCCGTTGACGGTGACCTGGTATCGCCTGCTGGTGTCCGGTGGGTTGCTGTGCGCCTGGCTGACGGCCAACCGCCGCCTGCCGTCGTTCGGCCGGCTCACGCCCAAGGGCAGGGGCCTGGTTGGGGTGGCGGTGCTGGGCTTGATGGGCAATTACGTGCTGTACCTGATCGGCTTGAAGTTGCTCAGCCCTGGTACCGCGCAGCTGGTGGTGCAACTGGGGCCGGTGCTGCTGCTGGTGGCCAGTGTGTTCGTGTTTCGCGAGCGCTTCAGCGTGGGGCAGGGGGTGGGGCTGTTGATCCTGCTGGCAGGTTTCGGGCTGTTCTTCAACCAGCGCCTGGAGGAGCTGTTGACCTCCCTTGGCGCCTACACCACCGGTGTGCTCACCATTGTGCTGGCCACCAGTATCTGGGTGTTCTACGCCTTGAGCCAGAAGCAGTTGCTGACGGTGTGGAATTCGCAGCAGGTGATGATGGTGATCTACCTGTGCTGCGCAGCGCTGCTGACGCCTTGGGTGCAGCCGCTGGAGGTCTTGCAACTGAGCCCCGTACAGGGCTGGCTACTGCTGGCGTGCTGCCTGAATACGCTGGTGGCCTATGGCGCCTTTGCCGAAGCCCTGGCGCATTGGGAGGCTTCCCGGGTCAGTGCGACGCTGGCATTGACGCCATTGGTGACGTTCGTGGCGGTGGCACTGGCTGCGCTGGCGTGGCCTGATTATGTGCAGGCCGAGCAGATCAACCTGTTGGGGTATGTAGGGGCCGTGGTCGTGGTGGCAGGCTCTGCGCTGGTAGCGCTCGGGCCTTCGCTGGTGGCGGGATGGCGGGCACGTCGTGCCCGGCTGGCGCAAGTGTCCTAGGTGTCCTAGGTGTTGGGGGCGGGTAACACTTAGCTGGCCCAGATGCGGTGCAAGGTAGTTGCTTGCACATCAAATGCGCAAGCCTTCTTGGCGTTGCCAAAAAAAGGGGCCACGCAGGCAGCCCCCCAACCCCTCAACCCTTGCCACCCGGCGCCAGCATGTTTTCAGGCTTTACCCACTCATCGAACTGCTCGTTGGTCAGGTAGTCCAGCTCAAGCGCTGCCTCACGCAGGGTCTTGCCCTCACCATAGGCTTTCTTGGCAATCTCGGCAGCCTTGTCGTACCCGATATGCGGGTTCAGTGCCGTCACCAGCATCAGCCCCCGCTCCAGGTGTGCGGCCATCTGCTCGGCATCTGGCTCGATGCCCGCCACGCAATGCTCCTGGAAGTTGCGGCAACCGTCTGCCAACAATTCGATGGACTGCAGCAGGTTGTGGATGATCACCGGCTTGAACACGTTCAGCTGCAGATGCCCCTGGCTGGCGGCAAAGCCGATGGTGGTGTCGTTGCCCAGCACCTGGCAGGCCAGCATCGACAGCGCCTCGCACTGGGTCGGGTTGACCTTGCCGGGCATGATCGAGCTGCCGGGCTCGTTGGCGGGCAAGCGCACCTCGGCCAATCCCGCACGGGGGCCTGACCCGAGCAGGCGCAGGTCATTGGCGATCTTCATCAAGGCCACCGCCAGGGTTTTCAACCCCCCAGCCAGGCTGGTCAGCGGCTCGTGCCCGGCCAGCGCTGCAAACTTGTTGGGCGCGGTCACGAAGGGTAGCCCGGACAAGGCAGCCAGCTCGGCAGCGATGGCTTCGGCGAAGCCCTGGGGCGCATTGAGGCCCGTGCCCACCGCCGTGCCGCCCTGGGCCAGCTCATACACCGCCGGCAGGCTGGCGCGGATGGCGCGCTGGGCATAATCGAGCTGCGCCACGAATGCCGAGACTTCCTGGCCGAAGGTGATCGGCGTGGCATCCATCATGTGCGTGCGCCCGGTCTTGACCAGGCGATGATGACGGGCCGACAACTCGGCCAGGCCCGAGGACAGCTCGGCGATGGCCGGCAGCAGTTGCTCGTGCACGGCCTGGGCGGCTGCGATGTGCATGGCGGTGGGGAAGCAGTCGTTGGAGCTCTGGGAGCGGTTGACGTGATCGTTGGGGTGCACCGGCGACTTGCCGCCGCGCACCTGGCCGGCCAGTTCGTTGGCGCGACCTGCGATCACCTCGTTGACGTTCATGTTGCTCTGCGTGCCACTGCCGGTCTGCCAGACTACCAGTGGGAATTGATCGTCATGCTTGCCATCGAGGACCTCGTCGGCGGCCTGCTCGATCAGCCGGGCAATGTCGGCGGGCAGGGCGCCGTTGCGGTCGTTGACGCGGGCAGCGGCTTTCTTGATCAGGGCCAGGGCATGCAGCACGGCGAGCGGCATGCGTTGCTGGCCGATGGCAAAGTTGATCAACGAGCGCTGGGTCTGGGCGCCCCAGTAGGCGTGCTCAGGAACTTCGACCGGCCCAAGGCTGTCTGTTTCGATACGGCTCATGCTGCATTCACTCCCTTGTCAGTCAGAATCAGCAGTTTAGGCCCTCATGCGACCTGGCGGTTCAATCGCCTGTCGTGCTACTTGAGCAGCTCGCCCTGGCGGGCGCAGAATGCTCGCTCTGAGGTACCGCCTCCCCCCTCCTGAAGGAAATGCAATGACCCGTCTTCGTGTCCTCTGTGCTGCAGTCGCCCTGGCTTGCGCCAGTGGCCAGGTCCTGGCCGCCACCGCCAGCCACAACGCCGCTGCCGAGAAATTCCTGACCCTGGCCAATGCCGACAAACTGGGCACGCCGGTGTACATGCAAGTGCAGCAGATGTTTGCCCAGCGCTTCGCCCAGACCAAGGCGCCTGCCTCCAAGCAGCCCGTACTGGAAAGCTACCAGGCCAAGGCCAACGCCGCGCTGGACAACGCCATCGGCTGGAACAAGCTCAAGCCCAAGATGGTCGACCTGTACACCCAGACCTTTACCGAGCAAGAACTCAAGGACCTGGTCAAGTTCTACGAGTCGCCCCTTGGCCGCAAGGTGCTGCGCGAGATGCCCAAGGTCACCCAGCAATCGGCTCAGCTGACCCAGCAGACCCTCGAACCTGCGGTGCCGGTGGTCAACAAGCTGCTTGAAGACATGACCAAGCAGCTGGACCCCAACTATGGCAAGGCAGCCGCGCCAGCCAAGAAGTGAGCACGGCCATGAACATGCAACAGCGTATCGAACAGCAACTGGCAAGCCTGACGCCTCAGCACCTGCAGGTGCTCGATGAAAGCCACATGCACAGCCGTGGTCAGCAGACCCACTACAAGGCGGTGATCGTGAGCGATGTGTTCGCAGGCCTGAACAGCGTCAAGCGGCATCAGAAGGTGTACGCGACCATGGGTGAGCTGATGGGCCAGATTCATGCGCTGGCCATCCACACCTATACCGGCGATGAGTGGGCGCAGGTCGGCAGTGCGCCGGCATCGCCTGTATGCGCCGGCGGCGGGCACTGAAACCTTGCTGTTGTTCTGGTAGAATCCGCTTCATCCCAAAAAGGGGCTGCTGCACAGCCCATCGCAGGTCCCCCAGCTGCTTCAGGTAAACCCCCTGCGTTGACGCACCGGGCACCTGAAGCGGCAGGCGTGCCTGCGGTGGGCGTGCAGCGGCCCTTTGTTCATTGTGTAGCCCGGTCTGCCCCTTACGAGGGCAACCACCTGGAGAACCCGATTCATGTCCCACCCTATCGTCGTCGCGGCGCTGTACAAGTTCGTCACCTTGCAAGACTACGTCGAACTGCGCGAGCCGCTGCTCAAGGCCATGCTCGACAACCACGTCAAAGGCACCTTGCTATTGGCCCATGAAGGCATCAACGGCACCGTGTCAGCCACCCGCGAAGGCATCGACGGCCTGCTGGCCTGGCTGCGCAGCGACCCGCGCCTGGTGGACATCGACCACAAGGAGTCGTACTGCGACGAGCAGCCCTTCTACCGTACCAAGGTCAAGCTCAAGAAAGAGATCGTCACCCTGGGCGTGCCTGGGGTCGATCCCAACCAGGCGGTGGGCACCTACGTCGAGCCCAAGGACTGGAACGCGCTGATCAGCGACCCCGAGGTACTGCTGGTCGATACGCGCAACGACTACGAAGTGGCCATCGGCACGTTCAAAGGGGCCGTCGACCCCAAGACCGAAACGTTCCGCGAATTTCCCGCCTACATCAAGGCCAACTTCGACCCAGCCCGCCACAAGAAGGTCGCCATGTTCTGCACCGGCGGCATTCGTTGCGAAAAAGCGTCCAGCTATATGCTCGGTGAAGGTTTCGAGGAGGTCTATCATCTCAAGGGTGGCATCCTGAAGTACTTCGAGGAGGTACCTGAGGAACAAAGCCTGTGGGAGGGCGACTGCTTCGTGTTCGATAACCGCGTCACGGTTCGCCATGACCTGAGCGAGGGTGAATACGACCAGTGCCACGCCTGCCGTCATCCGATCAATGCCCAGGAGCGTGCCTCGGAGCACTATTCGCCAGGTGTAAGCTGCCCGCACTGCTGGGATTCGCTGAGCGAAAAGACCCGCCGCAGCGCCATCGACCGGCAGAAGCAGATCGAGCTGGCCAAGGCCCGCAACCTGCCACACCCGATTGGCCACAACTACAAAGCCGAGGCTTGATCCATGTCTGCGCGCCTGATCTACGTGATGGACCCGATGTGTTCCTGGTGCTGGGGCTTCGCCCCGGTGGCCAGTGCGCTGATCGATCAGGCAAATCAGGCAGGCGTGCCGACCCATCTGGTAGTCGGCGGGCTGCGCAGTGGCAGTGCCGCGCTGGACGGCGCCACCCGCAAGTACATTCTCGAGCATTGGCAGGCCGTGGCCGAAACAACGGGGCAGCCTTTCACGTTCGAGGGCGCCATGCCCGACGGCTTTGTCTACGACACTGAACCGGCCTGCCGGGCACTGGTAGCGGCCCGCGAGCTGGACGGCGAGCGCCTCTGGCCCCTGCTGGCAGCCATACAGTCTGCGTTCTATGAAGGGGCTCATGACGTGACCACCGCCCCGCATCTGGTGGAGCTGGCCGAGCAGGCGGGTTTCGCGCGCGGGCTGTTTGCCGAGGCATTCACCCGCGCCGAAACCCGCGCTGCGACTGCGGCGGATTTCGCCTGGGCCCAGGGCTTGGGCATCGCAGGGTTCCCGACCTTGCTCGCTGAGCGCAACGGTCAGCTGGCCTTGCTGACCAACGGGTATCAGCCGCTCGAGCGTCTGCAACCGTTGCTTGGCCGCTGGCTGCAGCAGGCCGCCAGTGCTTGATGTGCCCGGGTCGCCCGACCCGGCGCCGTCCAAGCCGGTGGGCTCGGCCGACCGGTTGAGCTGGTCGGAAATCCGGCGCCTTGCCCTGCACCATAAAAAGCAGCTGTGGACGGCGAACCTGATTGCCGTGCTGGCAGCGTGTTGCAGTGTCCCGATTCCATTGTTGCTGCCGCTGCTGGTGGATGAAGTGCTGCTCGGGCATGGCGATGCCGCGCTCAAGTGGATGAACCAGCTGTTGCCGTCTGGCTGGCAGGTCGCAGCGGGCTATATCGGCCTGATGTTGTGCCTGACCTTGTGCCTGCGCCTGGCGGCACTGGCGTTCAACGTCATCCAGGCCAGGCTGTTCGCCGGCTTGGCCAAGGACATCGTCTACCGGCTACGCATTCGCCTGATCGAACGGCTCAAGCGTATTTCCCTGAAAGAGTACGAGAACCTGGGCAGCGGCACGGTCACCACGCATCTGGTCACCGACCTGGACACCCTGGACAAGTTCGTGGGTGAGACCCTCAGTCGCTTTCTGGTCGCCATGCTCACCCTCACCGGCACGGCCGCCATCCTGCTGTGGATGCACTGGCAACTGGCGCTGCTGATCCTGTTGTTCAACCCGCTGGTCATCTACTTCACGGTGCAGTTGGGCAAGCGGGTCAAGCACCTGAAGAAGCTCGAAAACGACAGCACGGCACGCTTCACCCAGGCGCTGGCCGAAACGCTCGATGCCATCCAGGAGGTCCGCGCCAGCAACCGTCAGGGCTATTTCCTCGGTCGATTGGGCGTCAAGGCCCGCGAGGTGCGCGACTACGCCGTGGAGTCGCAGTGGAAGAGCGACGCCAGCGGCCGTGCCAGCGGGCTGCTGTTCCAGTTCGGCATCGACATCTTCCGCGCAGCGGCCATGTTGACGGTGTTGTTCTCGGACCTGTCGATCGGCCAGATGCTTGCCGTCTTCAGCTACCTCTGGTTCATGATCGGCCCGGTCGAGCAGTTGCTGAACCTGCAATATGCCTACTATGCCGCGGGCGGCGCGCTCAATCGCCTCAATGAGCTGCTGGCACGCGCCGACGAGCCCCAGTACCCGGCGGCCAGTGACCCCTTCGCCGGGCACGCCACGGTGGGCATCGAGGTCCGGGACCTGTCCTTTGCCTACGCCGACGAACCCGTGCTGGACAACCTGAACCTGGCCATCGCACCCGGTGAGAAGGTGGCCATTGTCGGCGCCAGCGGGGGCGGCAAGAGCACGCTCGTGCAGCTGCTGCTCGGGCTGTACAGCGCAGATGCAGGCACCATTCGCTTCGGTGGTGCCACCCTGCAGGAAATCGGCCTGGAAACCCTGCGTGAGCAGGTGGCGGTGGTGTTGCAGCATCCGTCGCTGTTCAACGACAGCGTGCGGGCCAACCTGACCATGGGCCGGGACTGCACCGACGATGCCTGCTGGCAGGCATTACGGATCGCCCAGCTCGACGCCACCATCGCCGCGCTCCCTCACGGGCTGGACAGCGTGGTCGGGCGCTCGGGCGTACGCTTGTCCGGCGGCCAGCGTCAACGGCTGGCCATTGCACGCATGGTGCTGGCCGAGCCTAAGGTAGTCATCCTGGACGAAGCCACCTCGGCGCTGGACGCTGCCACCGAGTACAACCTGCACCAGGCGCTGGCGCGTTTTCTCAAAGGCCGCACCACACTGATCATTGCCCACCGCTTGTCGGCGGTGAAGCAGGCGGACCGGGTGCTGGTGTTCGACGGCGGTCATGTGGCAGAGGACGGTGACCATCAGCAGCTGATTGCCGAGGGTGGGTTGTACGCCAAACTGTATGGGCACCTGCAGCAGATCTAAGGGCTGTGAGAAGTGGCTTGGGACGACGGTCAGGCGGGGCTGCTTGTAACACAACCTCACCGAGTATCGTAATGCGGTTCACTTAAGATCGTTAGGGCCGCTGCGCGGCCCATCGCGGCCGGTCCGGCGCCCCGGCGAGGCCGCTCCTATAGGGGCCCGTGTCACTCGAGATCGTGTAGCCCTACCTGCGCAGCCACTGTCTTTGCACCGTACTTGAAAGCTACCGAATTGGGTGTAGGAGCGGCCCTTGTGCCGCGATGGGCCGCGTAGCGGCCCTAAACGAACAACATCAAACCGAGTTCTCGAGCTTTTCACACCCAGTCTAAGGCTTGAGCAATCGCAGGAATTCCACACCGGCCGGCGCCATCACCTGTTCGGCCCGCGTGATGACGCCGATCTCGCGTACCACGCCCGGATGATCCACCACCACCTTGCTCACTTCGTCACGGCCCTCGTCGGCCGACTCGGGCAACAATGCAACACCCTGGCCCTGGCGCACCAGGGCCAGCACCGTCGACATGTAATTGGCTTCAAGCCCTGCCGCCAGGGGCAGGCGCGCGTCGGCGAACAGCCGCTCGACCAGGTTGCGCACGCTGCTGTCCCGTCCGGTCAGCAGCATGGGGTATGCCGCCGCTTCGGCCAGGGTCACCGCTGTCCGCCTGGCCAAGGGGTGGTCGTGCGGCACGTACAGGCACAGGCGATCTTCGAGCAGGGCCTTGAACGCCAGCCCCTGGGTAGGCCGCGCCTGTACACCCAGGCCGAAATCCACTTCTTGCTCCAGCACCAGCGTATCGATGCGCTGGGCTACCACGTCGCGCAGCCGGACCTCGATGCCGGGGAAGCGTTCGCGAAAGCGCTGCACCACGCCTGGCAGCAGCCCCGAGCATAGTGAGGGCAGGGCCGCGATGGTCAGTACGCCCCGACGGGAGGTGGCATGGTCGCGGGCCGCTTCGACGATGTTGTCCAGGTCGAGCAGCAACTTTTCCATCGGCAGCAATGCATGCTGACCGGCAGCGGTCAGGCCAACGTGGCGCGGGCTGCGTTCGAGCAAAGTCACCCCGAGCCAGTCTTCGAGTTGGCGAATCTGCACGGTGAGCGCCGAAGGCGACAGGTTCAAGGCCACGGCCGCTTTGGAAAAGTTGCCGGTTTGCGCCACGGCCAGGAACGCGCGGATGAGCTGGATCGCATTTTTCATTTTGTTTTTCCGAACGTGGCCTGCCGAATATTTCAATTCACAGAGCCTAACGCCGTTGTTATTACTCTTGCAAAACAACAACAGGGCCTTCTCTCGTAATCGCGAACCAGAGGCCGAAGAGGAAACCCCATGCTCGCCACCCTCGGTGTCGCCACTATCCTGTGCATGCTCGTGAGCATCATGAGCAAGCGCATCTCCCCCTTGGTCGCCCTGATTGCCCTGCCCATCATCGCGGCGCTGCTCGGCGGCTTCGGCCTGCAAACCAGCGGCTTCATCATCACCGGCATCAAGAACGTCGCCCCGGTCGTGGGCATGTTCGTCTTTGCCATCTTGTTCTTCGGCATCATGACCGACGCCGGCATGCTCGACCCGATCATTGATCGCATCCTCAAGCGCGTCGGCACACGCCCGACGCGCATCGTCATGGGCACGGCCTTGTTGGCCTTGCTGGTGCATCTGGACGGTTCGGGCGCAGTGACCTTCCTGGTGACCATTCCGGCGATGCTGCCGCTGTACACGCGCCTTGGCATGGACAAGCGCATTCTGGCCTGCGTCACGGCCATGGCGGCCGGGGTCAACTTCCTGCCCTGGACCGGCCCGGTGCTGCGCTCATCGGCAGCGTTGCACGTGCCGGTGGCCGACCTGTTCCAGCCGCTGATTCCGGTGCAGATCGTCGGGCTGATCTTCGTCTTCGCCTGTGCCTACTGGCTTGGGCGCCGCGAAGAACGGCGCCTGGGTTTGGGCCGCGACCAGCTCGACGTCACGCCGCACCAACGTACGCTCACCGACGCCGAGCGCGAGCTGCGCAAGCCCCGCCTGTTCTGGCCGAACCTGCTGCTGACCCTGGTGGTGATGGGGATCATGATCGCAGGGGTGGTGGACCCGGTGGTGATGTTCATGGTCGGCACCGTGCTTGCCTTGTGCCTGAACTACCCCAACGTGGACGCGCAGCGGGCGCGCATCGACGCCCATGCCAAGACCGCCCTGACCATGGCCAGCATTCTTCTGGCCGCTGGGGTCTTCACCGGCATCATGCAAGGCACCGGCATGCTCAAGGCCATGGCCGAGGTGGCGGTGGGGCAGATTCCCGCAGGGCACGGCCAACTGATTCCTGCGGTGGTCGGCTTTCTGTCCATGCCTTTGAGCCTGCTGTTCGACCCGGATTCGTTCTATTTCGGCATCATGCCGGTGGTCGCCGAGGTGGGCAGGGCCTTGGGCGTGGACCCGATGCAAGTGGCCCAGGCTTCGCTTCTGGGTGTGCACACCACGGGCTTTCCGGTCAGCCCACTGACCCCCGCGACCTTCCTGCTGGTCGGCCTGTGCAAGATCGAACTGGCCGATCACCAACGCTTTACCATCCCTTTCCTGTTCGCGGCCTCGGTCCTGATGACCTTGACCGCCTTGGTCATTGGAGTTTTCTAGATGAAAACCATACGCATCGGCGCTGGCGCCGGCTACTCGGGCGACCGCATCGAGCCGGCCATCGAGTTGGCGCAACAGGGCGAACTGGATTACCTGGTGTTCGAGTGCCTGGCCGAGCGCACCATCGCCCTGGCGCAGCAAGCGCGGCTGCTCGACCCGCACGGTGGTTTCGACCCCCTGCTGGGCGAGCGCATGCGCCGCGTGCTGCCCTATGTAGGCACAGGGGCCGACGGCACGCGGCGGCGCCTGCGCATCATCACCAACATGGGGGCGGCCAACCCACTGGGCGCGGCCAGTGAAATCCGCCGCATTGCGGCTGAACTCGGTATGCCTGGTATCAAGGTAGCGGCGCTGACCGGCGACGATGTGCTCGCCACCTTGCAGCAACGGCCCGAACAGACCCTCGACAACGGCGCCACCCTGGCTGAGCTCGGCGACCGGTTGATTTCAGCCAACGCTTATGTGGGCGCAGCAGGCATTGTGCAGGCCTTGCAGGCCGATGCCGACGTTGTGGTCACTGGCCGGGTGGCCGATCCGTCGCTGTTTCTCGCGCCGCAGCTGTTCGAGTTCGGCTGGCGCGAGGACGACTGGACGTTGCTCGGGCGCGGCACCCTGGTTGGGCACCTGCTCGAATGCGCAGGGCAGATCAGTGGCGGCTACTTCGCCGATCCCGGTGTGAAGGAGGTGCCCGACCTCGACCGCCTCGGTTTCCCACTGGCCGAAATCGATGCAACGGGCCATGCGGTGATCAGCAAGGTGGCCGGTTCCGGCGGGCGCATTGATACTTCTACCTGTACTGAGCAACTGCTGTACGAAGTCCATGACCCGGCCGCTTACCTTACGCCCGATGTGACCGCTGATTTCAGCCAGGTGGCGTTTCAGGCCCTGGCCCAGGATGAGGTCCGGGTGCAGGGCGCTGATGGGCGCGCGCGCCCGGAGGCGTTGAAGGTGTCGGTGGGTTTTCTCGACGGTTGGATCGGCGAAGGGCAGATGTCCTATGGCGGCCCTGGTGCAGTAGCCCGCGGGCGCCTGGCCGAAGCCATCGTACGCAAGCGACTGCAACTGACCGGTGTGGCCTGCGAGGACATCCGCAGCGATCTAATTGGCGTCAGTGCCCTGCACGGTGATGACCTGGGCCAGCGCGCCCAGGGCGAACCCTGGGAGGTGCGGCTGCGTGTGGTGGCGCGCTGCGTCTCCAAAAGCGATGCGGTGCGCATCGGCAACGAGGTGGAAACCCTTTATACCAATGGTCCCTATGGCGGCGGTGGGGCGAGCAAGTCGGTGCGTCAGGTAGTGGCGGTGGCTTCGCTGTTGCTGCCCAGGGACGCGGTGACCTTGCAGGTGCATCTGGAGGAGATGGCATGAGTACCCCGACAAAACTGCGGGACATAGCCCACAGCCGTACCGGCGACAAGGGCGACACGTCGAACATCTCGGTAATCGCCTTTGATTCTGCTGACTACCCGCGCCTGGCCCAGTGGCTCACGGTAGCGCGCGTCACGGCCCACTTTGCCGAACTTCTGGACCCGGCAGGGCCCCCCGTTCGCCGGTACGAGTTGGCGCAGCTCGGGGCGTTGAACTTCGTGCTGCCCGGGATCCTGCGCGGTGGTGTGACCCGATCGCTGGCGTTGGATGCCCATGGCAAGGCGCTGGGGGCGGCACTGCTGGACCTCGAACTCTGACAAGGGGTTGGCCTGCGGCGTGCGCGGTGATCAAGCTCGGCCCCCGCGTTGCGCACCTTGAGTTGATCAAAAGCTAGGCTGTCATGACTTAATTGACGTGGTCCATGCGGTGTCTGCGACAATATGTCCAGCACTGCGCCACGCTCAAACCGGCGAGCCAGACACCGCGCCCACAAGGCAGCAGGCGTGGCGGCCATCATTGACTGAAATCAGGCCCCTAAATTTCCATCGCGTTAATGGCAGATGGCCTACGCTGTGCTTTGTCTGGGTTGATTCGCGCCTTATCTGCTCTGTGACAGGGACTCCATGAAGGGACATCGCACTCAAGAAGCGCCCAAGCTACTCGGGCTCACCTGGCCATTCATCGCCGTGGTGGTTTTCCAAGTCGCCCTTGGTAGTCTCAGCCTCTACACGCTTTCTGCCGTGCGTGCCTACGTGGCGGGCGAAAGCTTGTGGTCCAAAGCGCAAAAAGACGCCATCTACTACCTCAACCTGTACGCCACCACCCGCGACGAAGCCACCTATGGCCGCTATCAGCAGGCCATCGTGGTGCCCCAGGGCGATCACCGCGCGCGCAAGCTCATGGATCAGTCGAGTCTGGACCTGGAGGCGGTCCGTCAGGCCGTCCTGCAAGGTGGCAACCACCCCGACGACGTGGAACGCATCATCTGGTTCTACCGTCACTTTCGCACCGTCAGCTACCTGCAGACAGCCATCAATTACTGGGACATCGGCGACGACTACCTGGCCAAGCTGAACGTGCTGGCCGGGGAGATGCATCAGCGCTTCGCCAGCGGGCCGGTCGATGAGCAGGTGATCCGTGCCTGGAAAAGCCGCATTGCCACCATCAACGAGGGGGTGACGCCGGCTGCCAAGGCCTTCAGCGATGCCCTGGGCGAGGGGTCGCGTGTCTTGCTGCGGGTACTGCTGATCACCAACCTGCTGACCGCGATGATCCTGATCACCATCGCCTGGCGGCGCTCCAGCAAACTGCTGGCCCAGCGCCAGGCGTTTGCCAACGCGCTGCAGGAGGAAAAAGAGCGGGCGCAGATCACCCTGCAGGCTATTGGTGATGCGGTGATCACCACGGATGTGGAGGGCTTGATCGGCTACATGAACCCGGCGGCCGAGCAACTGACCCACTGGCAGGCCGCCCAGGCGCTGGGCCTGCCGTTGTCTGCACTGTTCACCCTGGTGGACGAGCACGATGTGGACGAGGGCCGCAGCCTGGTGGAACAGGTGCTCAGTGGCAGTTTGAAAGGCGGTGCCGAACATGCGCGGCTGATTCAGCGCCTGGACGGCAGTACGGTGTCGATCAATCTGGTGGGCTCGTCCATCGTCAACGACGGGCAGGTCAATGGCATCGTGCTGGTGCTGCACGACATGACTCAGGAGCGCCAGTACATCGCCAACCTCTCCTGGCAGGCCACGCACGATGCACTGACCGGCCTGGCCAACCGTCGCGAGTTCGAATACCGACTGGAGCAGGCGCTCAATGCGCTGGCGCGCCAGCCTGGGCGGCATTCGCTGATGTTCCTGGACCTGGACCAGTTCAAGCTGGTCAACGATACCTGTGGGCATGCCGCCGGGGACGAGCTGCTTCGGCACATCTGCGCCGTGCTGCAATCGGGCCTGCGTGAAGGCGACACCCTGGCGCGGCTAGGGGGCGATGAGTTTGGCGTGCTGCTTGAGAACTGCCCGTCCGAGCAGGCGGAGCGGATTGCCGAGCAGCTACGCCAGACGGTCCAAAGCCTGCATTTCGTGTGGAAAGGGCGGCCGTTCGTGACCACCGTCAGCATCGGCCTGGTGCATATCGCCCAGGCCCCCGGCACCCTCGAGGCGTCGCTGCGGGCAGCAGACATGGCCTGCTACATGGCCAAGGAAAAGGGGCGCAACCGGGTGCAGGTGTACCACGCCGATGACAGCGAGCTGTCCATTCGTTTTGGCGAGATGGCCTGGATTCAGCGCTTGCACGTGGCCCTGGAAGAGAACAGGTTCTGTCTGTACGCCCAGGAAATCGCGCCGTTGAAGGCCTTCGAGGGGCCTGGCCACATCGAAATCCTGTTGCGCCTGCACGATGAAAGCGGGCGCACCATACTGCCCAATAGCTTCATCCCGGCCGCCGAGCGCTATGGGTTGATTACCGCGCTTGATCGCTGGGTGGTGCGCAACGTCTTCATCATCATCCGCCAATGCCTAGATGCCGGCCACCAGGGGCCGCTATCGACCTGCGCCATCAACTTGTCCGGTGCCAGCATCGGCGATGACAAGTTCCTCGAGTACCTGCAGCGCCTGTTCGCCGAATATGCTATTCCTCCGCGCATGATCTGCTTCGAGATCACCGAAACCAGCGCCATTGCCAACCTGGGCAGCGCCATCCGCTTCATCAATGAGCTAAAAGGCCTGGGTTGTCGTTTTTCACTGGATGATTTCTGTGCTGGCATGTCATCGTTCGCCTACCTCAAGCATCTGCCCGTCGACTTTCTCAAGATCGACGGCAGCTTCGTCAAGGACATGCTGGACGACCCGGTGAATCGAGCCATGGTCGAAGTCATCAACCATATCGGCCATGTCATGGGCAAGCGCACGATTGCAGAATTCGTGGAAACACCCATGATCGAGCAAGCGTTACAGGAAATTGGTGTCGATTATGCCCAGGGCTATCTGATCGAGCGGCCCCTGGTATTTACCTGTGACAGTCTGCATCGCCAACGGATTGCCGCCCGGCCTCTGTTGCAGCGGGCACCTGGCACGTTTCGTTAGTTAGCTGGAAATCACAAGGAACAAGGAGTAGACAGTGATTGATGCATTCGTTCGTATCGGGCCATTGATGGACCCGGCCAGTTACCCCAAGTGGGCCCAGCAACTGCTTGCCGATTGCCATGAGAGCAAGCAGCGGGTGGTTGACCATGAGGTGTATCGACGTCTGCGTGACGGCAAGTTGAAGCAAGCGACCATTCGCCAGTACCTGATCGGTGGCTGGCCGGTGGTGGAGCAGTTCTCGTTGTACATGGCCCATAACCTCACCAAAACCCGGTATGGCCGGCACCCAGGCGAGGACATGGCGCGGCGCTGGTTGATGCGCAATATCCGCGTGGAGCTCAACCATGCCGACTACTGGGTGAACTGGGCCCACGCCCACGGCATTCACCTGCACGACCTGCAGGCCCAGGATGTGCCGCCCGAGCTCAATGGCCTCAACGATTGGTGCTGGCGTGTGTGTGCCACGGAAAACCTGGCCATTGCCATGGCCGCCACCAACTACGCCATCGAAGGGGCCACCGGGGAGTGGTCGGCGGTGGTGTGTTCCACCGACACCTACGCGATGGGCTTTCCGGAAGAGCAGCGCAAGCGGGCCATGAAGTGGCTGAAGATGCACGCGCAGTATGACGACACCCACCCGTGGGAGGCGCTGGAGATCATCTGTACGCTGGTAGGCGAGAACCCGAGCATGGCCTTGCGCACTGAGTTGCGCCGAGCCATCTGCAAGAGCTATGACTGCATGTACCTGTTCCTGGAGCGGTGCATGCAGCTTGAAGTCACCCAGCACGAGCGGGCGAGCCCGGCGTTGGCGGCGGGGTGATTGCGCGGCTGTCGTGATGCAGGCCCCGCCCATCGCTGGCACCTCGGCGATGGGCGGGGAGACGAGTGCACATGCACAACGCTGTGTCAGGTAGGCCAGCCCATCACTGGGCGTTGAATGCCTGCCCGTTCACATCCTTGCTGTCAGGCCCCATCAAGTAGAGGTAGACCGGCATGATTTCCTCAGGCAGCGGGTTGTCCTGAGGGTTCTCGCTCGGGTAGGCCTGCGCGCGCATGGCCGTACGCGTCGCGCCCGGGTTGATGCTGTTGGAGCGCACCGGCGCCACCCCTTCGAGCTCGTCTGCCAGGGTCTGCATCATGCCTTCGGTGGCGAACTTGGAGATGCCGTAGGCGCCCCAATAAGCGCGGCCCTTGCGCCCGACACTGCTGCTGGTGAACACCACCGAAGCATCTTCGGACTGCTTGAGCAGCGGCAGCAGGGTGCTGGTGAGCATGAAGGTGGCATTGACGTTGATGTGCATGACGCGCATGAAGTTGTCGCCCGACAACTGCTCCATGGGCGTGCGTGGGCCGATGATCGAGGCGTTGTTGAGCAACCCGTCCAGGCGCCCGAACTGTTCCTCGATCATGACCGCCAGCTCGTCGTACTGATGGGCGAGGGCGGTTTCCAGGTTGAACGGGATCACCACAGGCTGGGGGTGCCCGGCCGCTTCGATCTCGTCATAAAGCGCATTCAGGTTCGCTTCGGTCTTGCCGAGCAGCAGCACCGTGGCGCCCAGGGCAGCGTAGGCCTTGGCCGCGGCGGCGCCGATGCCGCGCCCGGCACCGGTGACCAGGATGACCCGGCCTTTGAGCAGGTCGGGGCGGGCAGTGTATTCGAACATGTCAGATCCTTAGGCGTTAGCGGTGATCAGCAACCACAGAGGGCGCCGTCGATGACTTTACGCAGGTCCTGCGGGCTGTCCACCACCACATCGGCACCCCAGTTGTTGGGGTTGTCCTCGGGATGGATGTAGCCGAAGCGTACCGCTGCGGTGCGGGTGCCGGCATCGCGGCCGGATTCGATATCGCGCAGATCGTCACCGACGAACAGCACGCTGGCAGGGTCCAGCGCCAAGGTTTTGCAGGCCAGGATGAGCGGCTCGGGGTCGGGCTTGCTGTTCTTTACATGATCCGGGCAGATCAGCAAGGCCGAGCGTTCAGCCAGCCCCAGGCGCTGCATGATCGGCTCGGCGAAGCGCACAGGCTTGTTGGTGACCACGCCCCACAACAGCTTGCCTCGCTCGATGTCCTCCAGCAGCTCGGCCATGCCGTCGAACAGGCGGGTATGCACGGCGCAGTCGCGCTGGTAGCGCTCCAGGAACTCCAGGCGCAAGGCTTCGAAACCTTCGGCCTGCGGGTCCATGGCGAAGGTGGCGGCCACCATGGCGCGTGCACCCCCGGAGATCACGCCCCGAATCAGCGCGTCGTCGACGACCGGCAGGCCTCGATCGGTGAGCATGGCCTGGCAGATGGCGATGAAGTCGGGCGCCGTGTCCAGCAAGGTGCCGTCCATGTCGAAGAGTACCGCTCGCAGGCGCATGCTTATTCCTCGCGCAGGGTCTGGATCATGTAGTTGACGTCCACATCGCTGCTGAGCTTGTAGTGCTTGGTCAGCGGGTTGTAGGTCAGGCCGATGATGTCCTTGACCTCAAGGCCGGCGACGCGGCTCCAGGCACCCAGCTCGGAAGGGCGGATGAATTTCTTGAAGTCGTGGGTGCCGCGCGGGAGCATCTTGAGGATGTACTCGGCGCCGACGATGGCCAGCAGGTAGGCCTTGGGGTTGCGGTTGATGGTGGAGAAGAACACCTGGCCGCCTGGCTTGACCATGCGGTAGCAGGCGCGGATCACCGATGAGGGGTCAGGCACGTGCTCGAGCATCTCAAGGCAGGTGACCACGTCGAAGGCACCGGGCATTTCTTCGGCCAGGGCCTCGGCCGTGACCTGACGGTATTCGACCTCCACACCCGATTCCAGCTGATGCAGGCGGGCGACGGCCAGGGGCGCCTCGCCCATGTCGATGCCGGTCACCGAAGCGCCGCGCAGGGCCATGGCTTCGCTGAGGATGCCGCCGCCGCAACCCACGTCCAGCACGTTCTTGCCAGCAAGGTGGGCGCGCTCGTCGATCCAGTTGACGCGCAGCGGGTTGATATCGTGCAGCGGCTTGAACTCGCTCTCGCGGTCCCACCAGCGGTGGGCCAGCGCTTCGAATTTTGCGATTTCAGCGCGGTCGACGTTGCTCATTGAACAGTCCTCAGAAACGTGGGAATCAGCTTCACGTGGCAAGCTGCAAGGTGCATGACATACAGACGGTGGCGTTGGCCCAAGCGTTCGCACGGCGTCAGGCTTGTCTTGTCAGACGCCATGAGCCTTTTGCCCGCAGAGCTTGCGGCAGCTTTCTGTGCGTGGCCTGGCAGGCCCACGCCAGAGAGCGGGCGTTGGTGGTGCTTCGGCCAGCGGCTCTGTGCCCAACCTTGCTTGTGCTGCCGGGTGTCTGCGGCGCGCAGCTTGCGCTCGAAAAGGCCGAAGTATACCCGAGCGCTCAGGGCGCCGGGTCGCTATAATCGCCGGCTTTTGATACGCGAACGACGGGGAGAGGTGATGCGCGAGCAACTTATGGCGGCCGAGAAGGTGACCGGAATCCGCTGGCAGGGCGGCGTTCTGCATCTGCTCGACCAGCGCCTGCTGCCATCCCAGGAGCACTGGCTGGCCTGCGACACGGTCGCGCAGGTGGCCACCGCCATTCGCGACATGGCCGTGCGTGGCGCATCGGCCATCGGTATCGTGGCGGCGTATGGGCTGGTCCTGGCCGCCGAGGAGCGCCTGGCCGAAGGGGGCGACTGGGAGATGGACCTTGAAGAGGATTTCATGCTCCTGGCCGAGGCGCGCCCTACCGCAGCCAACCTGTTCTGGGCCCTGAACCGCATGCGCGAGCGCCTGCAACGCCTGCGTCCCGGCGAAGATGTGCTGGGCGCACTGGAAGCCGAAGCGCTGGCCATTCACGAAAGCGATCGCGAGGCCAACCTGACCATGGCCCAGCACGGCACCGAGCTGATCCGTCGGCACCAGGGCAATGCCCAGACGCTGCTGACCTATGGCAATGCCGGGGCCTTGGCCAGCGGCGGTTTCGGAACGGCGCTGGGTGTGATTCGCGCAGGCTTTCTGGAAGGGATGGTGGAGCGGGTCTATGCCGGGGAAACTCGCCCGTGGCTGCAGGGTTCGCGGCTCACGGCCTGGGAGCTGGCCAACGAAGGCCTGCCGGTCACCCTGTGCGCCGATTCGGCCCTGGCGCACCTGATGAAGACCAAGGGCATCACTTGGGTCGTGGTCGGCGCTGATTGCATCGCTGCCAACGGAGATGTGGCCAGCAAGATCGGTACCTACCAACTGGCGGTCAGCGCCATGCACCATGGTGTGCGCTTCATGGTCGTGGCCCCGAGCAGCAGTATCGACCTGAACCTGGAAACGGGCGACGACATCCCGCTTGAAGAGCGCGAACCGGATGAACTGCTCGACTATGCCGGCACTCGGGTGGCGCCGCAGGTGGAGGTGTTCAATCCGGTCTTCGACGTGACCCCGGCGGACCTGATCGATGTGATCGTGACCGAGCGCGGCATCATCGAACGCCCGGATACGGCCAAGCTGGCGCAGATGATGTGCCGCAAGCGTTTGCACTGAAAGGCGATACAGCAGTTGCGTTGCGCTCGACTGCCGGGCGTGGCCCTCTGCAGGCGTTTTTCCATGCCTGGGCGCCCCTGCCGGGCACGCTGTCGAACGCGGGCCTGGTGGTGCTCGCGGCTACCTTGCACCACGGCGCGGGCCCCTTGGCCTGGGCATGAATTCGCGGCCCGGCTGGCCGCTTGCCGCATCTCCCACTACCCCTGCCGTTGTGGTAATATCCGGCAGTTTCCAAGACCCCGCTGTGCGGCGGTCTTCATTGCGCAGATCCATGGCACAACTCATTGATTTGTCGTAAGTCGTCGCGGGCGAGTGCACTGCGGCGGCGAGCTTCGTTCGGCCCTTGATGGCGCTGCGAAGTTTCACCAGAAAAAGGAATCAGGCTTCTCATGGGCGAACTGGCCAAAGAAATCCTCCCGGTCAATATCGAAGACGAACTGAGACAGTCTTACCTCGACTACGCGATGAGCGTGATTGTCGGGCGAGCGCTGCCCGATGCGCGTGACGGCTTGAAGCCCGTGCATCGCCGCGTTCTCTTTGCGATGAGCGAACTGGGCAACGACTGGAACAAGCCGTACAAGAAATCCGCCCGTGTGGTCGGTGACGTGATCGGTAAGTACCACCCGCACGGCGACACTGCGGTCTACGACACCATCGTGCGTATGGCCCAGCCCTTCTCGCTGCGCTACCTGCTGGTCGACGGCCAGGGCAACTTCGGTTCGGTGGACGGCGACAACGCCGCGGCCATGCGATACACCGAAGTGCGCATGGCCAAGCTGGCGCATGAGCTGCTGGCCGACCTGCACAAGGAAACCGTCGACTGGGTGCCCAACTACGACGGCACCGAGCAGATCCCGGCGGTCATGCCGACGCGTATTCCCAACCTGCTGGTCAACGGTTCCAGCGGCATCGCCGTGGGCATGGCCACCAACATTCCGCCGCACAACCTGGGCGAAGTCATCGATGGCTGCCTGGCGCTGATCGATAACCCGGACGTCACCATCGATGAGCTGATGCAGCACATTCCCGGTCCTGACTTCCCTACCGCCGGCCTGATCAACGGCCGCCAGGGCATCATCGAGGCCTACCGCACCGGCCGTGGCCGCATCTACATGCGTGCCCGCTCCCAGATCGAAGACATCGACAAGGTGGGCGGTCGCCAGCAGATCGTCGTGACCGAGCTGCCGTACCAGTTGAACAAGGCGCGTCTGATCGAGAAGATCGCCGAACTGGTCAAAGAGAAGAAGATCGAGGGCATCACCGAGCTGCGCGACGAGTCCGACAAGGACGGCATGCGCATCGTCATCGAGCTGCGTCGCGGCGAGGTGCCGGAGGTGGTGCTCAACAACCTGTACTCGCAGACCCAGCTGCAGAGCGTGTTCGGCATCAACGTCGTCGCCCTGGTCGATGGCCGTCCGCGGCTGCTCAACCTCAAGGACCTGCTCGAAGCCTTCGTGCGCCACCGCCGCGAAGTGGTTACCCGGCGCACCGTGTTCGAACTGCGCAAGGCGCGTGAGCGCGGCCACATCCTTGAAGGCCAGGCGGTTGCGCTGTCCAACATCGACCCGGTCATCGCGATGATCAAAGCCTCGCCCACGCCGTCCGAGGCCAAGGAAGCCCTGGTGTCCACCGCCTGGGAATCGAGTGCCGTGCAGGTCATGGTCGAACGTGCCGGCGCCGAGTCGTGCCGCCCGGCCGACCTGCCTGAACAGTATGGCCTGCGCGACGGCAAGTACTACCTCTCGCCAGAACAGGCTCAGGCCATCCTTGACCTGCGTCTGCACCGCCTAACTGGCCTGGAGCACGAGAAGCTGCTGGCCGAGTACCAGGAAATCCTGGAACAGATCGGTGAGCTGATCCGCATTCTCAACAGCGCCGAGCGCCTGATGGAAGTCATCCGCGAAGAGCTCGAAGCGATTCGCGCCGAGTACGGCGATGCCCGTCGCACCGAAATCCTCAATGCCAGCCACGACCTCAACTACGGCGACATGATCCCGGAAGAAGAGCGTGTGGTGACCATTTCCCATGGCGGGTATGCCAAGACCCAGCCATTGTCCGCCTACCAGGCCCAGCGCCGTGGCGGCAAGGGCAAGTCGGCCACCGGCGTGAAGGACGAGGACTACATCGAGCACCTGTTGGTGGCCAACAGCCACGCTACCCTGCTGCTGTTCTCCAGCAAGGGCAAGGTGTACTGGAAGAAGACCTACGAAATCCCCGAGGCGTCCCGCGCTGCCCGTGGTCGCCCGCTGGTCAACCTGCTGCCGCTGGAAGAGGGTGAGCGCATCACCGCCATGTTGCAGGTCGATCTTGAAGCCTTGCAGCAGAACGCCGACCTCGAAGAAGAACTCGAAGACGCCGATGACACCGTGCTCGAAGGCGAGCTGGTCGAAGTGGAGGAAGTGGACGAGGAAGAAGGCGACACCCCCGAGTGGGCGGCAGAGCCTACCGGCGCTTACATCTTCATGGCCACCGCCTCCGGCACCGTCAAGAAGACGCCGCTGGTCCAGTTCGCCCGTCCTCGCTCCAACGGCCTGATCGCCCTGAAGCTCAAGGAAGGCGACACCCTGATCGCGGCGGCCATCACCGATGGCGCCAAGGAAGTCATGATGTTCTCCGACGCCGGCAAGGTCATCCGCTTTGCCGAGAGCGTGGTGCGCGAAATGGGCCGTACCGCCCGTGGCGTGCGCGGCATGAAGCTAGGCAAGGGCCAGCAGATCATTTCGATGCTGATCCCGGAGTCCGGCGCGCAGATCCTCACCGCGTCCGAGCGTGGCTATGGCAAGCGTACCCCGCTGTCCAAGTTCCCCCGTCGCGGCCGTGGCGGCCAGGGCGTGATCGCCATGGGTACCAAGGGGCGCAACGGTTTGCTGATCGGCGCCATCCAGGTGCAGGAAGGTGAAGAAATCATGCTGATTTCCGATCAAGGCACATTGGTGCGTACCCGGGTCGGCGAGGTGTCCAGCCTGAGCCGGAACACCCAGGGCGTGACGCTGATCAAGCTGGCCTCCGACGAGACGCTGGTGGGCCTTGAGCGTATTCAGGAGCCGTCTGAGGAAGAGCTCGATGCGCTCATCGAGCTGGACGAGGAGGGCGTGGAGGCCCAGGCTCCTGACGAGCAAGATGCGGCGGGCGCCGAAGAGGCCCCGCAAGAGTAAGTGCGCTGAACCCGAACGGGGCGACCAAGGTCGCCCCGTTTGACTGATCAAGCCAGGCATTTGGCCTGCAAGGGCCCCAAGCAGGCCTGGGCCACCGAATTACGATGTTGTTCTATTTGGCAGAGCGAGAGTGGATGTGAGCAAACGAGCCTTTAACTTCTGCGCAGGCCCTGCCGCGCTTCCTGATGCCGTGCTGCAGCGCGCCCAGGCCGAGATGCTGGACTGGCACGGCAAGGGCCTGTCGGTCATGGAAATGAGCCACCGCAGCGACGACTACGTGGCCATCGCCGAGAAGGCCGAGCAGGACCTGCGTGACCTGCTGTCCATCCCCTCCAATTACAAGGTGCTGTTCCTGCAGGGCGGCGCCAGCCAGCAATTTGCCGAAATCCCGCTCAACCTGTTGCCAGAAGACGGCACCGCCGACTACATCGAGACCGGTATCTGGTCGAAAAAGGCCATCGAGGAAGCGCGCCGCTTCGGCAACGTCAACGTGGCTGCCAGCGCCAAGCCCTACGACTACCTGGCCATTCCTGGCCAGAACGAGTGGAACCTGACCGCCAACGCGGCTTACGTGCACTATGCGTCCAATGAGACCATCGGTGGCCTGCAGTTCGACTGGGTGCCACAGACCGGCGATGTGCCGCTGGTGGTGGACATGTCCTCCGACATTCTCTCGCGCCCCATCGACGTGTCGCAGTTCGGCCTGATCTACGCAGGTGCCCAGAAGAACATCGGCCCTAGCGGGCTGGTGGTGGTGATCGTGCGGGAAGACCTGCTGGGCCATGCCCGCAGCAGTTGCCCGACCATGCTCGATTACAAGGTCTCGGCAGACAATGGCTCGATGTACAACACGCCTGCGACTTACGCCTGGTACCTCTCAGGCCTGGTCTTCGAGTGGTTGAAGGAGCAGGGCGGCGTGGACGCCATGGAGCAGCGCAACCGTGCCAAGAAAGACTTGCTGTACGGGTTCATCGATGCCAGCGCGTTTTACAGCAACCCGATCAGCGTCAATGCCCGGTCGTGGATGAACGTCCCGTTCCGCCTGGCCGACGAACGCCTGGACAAGGCCTTCCTGGCCGGTGCCGACGCCCGTGGTTTGCTCAACCTTAAGGGCCACCGGTCGGTTGGAGGCATGCGTGCATCCATCTACAACGCCCTGGGCCTGGATGCGGTTGAAGCCCTGGTGGACTACATGGCTGAATTCGAGAAGGAGCACGGTTGATGTCCGAGCATGAACTGCAGGCGCTGCGTGTGCGCATCGACAGCCTCGACGAAAGGATTCTTGAGCTGATCAGCGAGCGTGCTCGCTGCGCTCAGGAAGTGGCCAAGGTCAAGACCGCGTCGCTGGCCGAGGGCGAGGCGCCGGTGTTCTACCGTCCCGAGCGCGAGGCTGCCGTGCTCAAGCGCGTGATGGAGCGCAACAAGGGGCCATTGGACAACGAGGAAATGGCGCGGCTGTTCCGCGAAATCATGTCCTCGTGCCTGGCACTGGAAGAGCCGCTCAAGATCGCTTACCTGGGCCCTGAAGGTACCTTCACCCAGGCCGCCGCCATGAAGCATTTCGGTCATGCCGTGGTCAGTCGTCCGATGGCGGCCATCGACGAGGTGTTCCGCGAAGTGGCAGCCGGGGCCGTGAACTTCGGCGTGGTGCCGGTGGAAAACTCCACCGAAGGCGCAGTCAGTCACACCCTCGACAGCTTCCTCGAGCACGACATGGTGATCTGTGGCGAAGTGGAGCTGCGTATTCACCACCACCTGCTGGTGGGCGAGAACACCAAGACCGACAGCATCAGTCGCATCTATTCCCATGCCCAGTCATTGGCCCAGTGCCGCAAGTGGCTCGATGCCCATTACCCCAACGTCGAGCGTGTGGCGGTGTCGAGCAACGCCGAGGCTGCCAAGCGCGTCAAGGGTGAGTGGAACTCGGCGGCCATCGCAGGCGACATGGCGGCCAACCTGTACGGCCTGACCCGTCTTGCCGAGAAAATCGAGGACCGTCCGGACAACGCCACGCGATTCCTGATGATCGGCAACCAGGAAGTGCCGCCCACCGGGGACGACAAGACGTCGATCATCGTCTCGATGAGCAACAAGCCCGGTGCACTGCACGAGTTGTTGGTGCCGTTCCACCAGAATGGTATCGACCTGACCCGCATCGAGACCCGGCCTTCGCGCAGTGGCAAGTGGACCTATGTGTTCTTCATCGACTTCGTCGGCCATCACCGCGATCCGCTGATCAAGGCGGTGCTAGAGCAGATCAGCCAGGAGGCGGTGGCGCTGAAAGTGCTGGGGTCTTATCCGAAGGCGGTGCTTTGACGCGCAACCTTCCGGGTCGGTGCACGGCCCCGTAAGTCCTCATGGACTGCCTCGATTTTCGTACAGGGTTCATACCAGTGGTAAAAGCAGCAAACACCAAACCCGCCCCGATCATCGACCGCCTGGTAGTGGTCGGCCTCGGTCTGATCGGTGGCTCGTTCGCCAAAGGCCTGCGTGAAAGCGGCCTGTGCCGCGAAGTGGTCGGCGTCGACCTCGATGCGCCGTCGCGCAAGCAGGCCGTTGCCCTGGGCGTGGTCGACCGCTGCGAAGAGGACCTGGCCACGGCCTGCCTTGGCGCCGATGTGATCCAACTGGCCGTGCCAATTCTAGCCATGGAGAAAGTTCTGGCGCGCCTGGCCCGGCTCGATCTGGGTGAGGCCGTGATCACGGACGTTGGCAGTGCCAAGGGCAACGTCGTGCGCGAAGCGCGTTCGGTGCTTGGCGAGCGCTTGTCGCGTTTCGTGCCTGGCCACCCCATCGCTGGCTCCGAGCAGAGCGGGGTGGAGGCGTCCAACGCCAGCCTGTTCCGTCGGCACAAGGTCATCCTCACGCCGCTGGCCGAAACCGACCCTGCAGCGCTGGCCTTGGTCGATCGCCTGTGGCGTACGCTGGAGGCTGACGTTGAGCACATGCCGGTCGAGCGCCATGACGAAGTGCTGGCCGCGACCAGCCACTTGCCACACCTGCTGGCCTTCGGGCTGGTCGATTCGCTGGCCAAGCGCGATGAAAACCTGGACATCTTCCGGTACGCTGCGGGAGGTTTTCGCGATTTCACGAGAATCGCCGGTAGCGACCCGACCATGTGGCATGACATTTTTCTTGCCAACCGCGACGCTGTCCTGCGCACACTCGATACATATCGCAGTGATCTCGACGCCCTGCGCGACGCGATCGCTGAAGGGGACGGGCACCAGCTGCTGGGTGTTTTCACCCGCGCTCGGTTTGCCCGCGAGCATTTCAGTAAAATCCTGGCCCGCCGGGCCTATGTGGACGCTATGAACGCCAACGATCTGATTTTCCTGGCCCAACCCGGTGGCCGCCTGAATGGGCGAATCCGCGTACCGGGCGACAAGTCGATTTCCCATCGCTCGATCATGCTCGGCTCGCTGGCCGAAGGCACCACCGAGGTCGAGGGTTTTCTCGAAGGTGAAGATGCCCTGGCGACCTTGCAGGCTTTTCGCGACATGGGCGTGGTCATCGAAGGCCCTCATCAGGGCCGCGTGACCATTCATGGCGTCGGCCTGCACGGCCTTAAGCCACCGCCTGGCCCGCTGTACGTGGGCAACTCAGGTACCTCGATGCGCCTGCTGTCGGGCCTGCTGGCCGGCCAGTCGTTCGACGTCACCATGACCGGCGACGCCTCGCTTTCCAAGCGCCCGATGAACCGGGTGGCCAACCCGCTGCGCGAAATGGGGGCTGTGGTCGAGACCGGTCCGGACGGCCGTCCGCCGCTGACCATTCGTGGCGGCAGCAAACTCAAGGCGCTGACCTACACCCTGCCGATGGCCAGTGCTCAGGTCAAATCCTGCCTGCTGCTGGCTGGCCTGTACGCCGAAGGCAAGACCACCGTCACCGAGCCTGCGCCGACCCGTGATCACACCGAGCGCATGCTGCGCGGCTTCGGCTATTCGGTCGAAACCAACGGCCCGGTCGCTTCGCTGCAAGCTGGCGGCAAGCTGACCGCGACTCGCATCGAAGTGCCAGCGGACATTTCGTCGGCAGCGTTCTTCCTGGTGGCGGCGTCCATTGCCGAGGGTTCGGAGCTGGTGCTCGAACATGTCGGCATCAACCCCACCCGTACCGGCGTCATCGACATCCTGCGCCTTATGGGTGGCGATATCACCCTGGAAAACCAGCGTGAAGTCGGTGGTGAGCCGGTGGCCGACCTGCGCGTGCGCGGTGCCAAGCTCAAGGGCATCGATATCCCTGAAGAGCTGGTGCCGCTGGCCATCGATGAGTTCCCCGTGCTGTTCGTTGCCGCTGCCTGCGCTGAAGGGCGTACCGTGCTGCGCGGTGCCGAAGAACTGCGGGTTAAAGAGTCCGACCGCATCCAGGTGATGGCCGACGGCTTGATCACCCTGGGCATCCAGTGTGAGCCCACCCCCGATGGCATCATCATCGACGGCGGGCAACTGGGCGGTGGTGAGGTGCACGGGCACGGTGACCACCGCATCGCCATGGCCTTCAGCGTCGCATCGCTGCGCGCTAGCGCGCCGATTCGTATCCATGACTGCGCCAACGTCGCCACCTCGTTCCCCAACTTCCTGTCGCTGTGCGCTGAGGTTGGCATCCGCGTGGCCGAAGAGGATAAGTCGTGAGCACCTTGACGCCGGTCATCACCATTGATGGACCCAGTGGTTCCGGCAAGGGGACCGTGGCCGGTCTGATGGCACGCGAGCTGGGTTGGCGGCTGCTGGATTCGGGCGCGCTGTACCGTCTGCTGGCCTTCAATGCCAGCAACCACGGCGTGGACCTGACCAATGAGGAACTGCTGACCCAACTTGCCGCCCATCTGGATGTGCAATTCATTGCCGCCGAGCCCGGTAAACTGCAGCAGATCATTCTCGAGGGTGAGGATGTCAGCAACGTGATCCGCACCGAAACCGTCGGTGCCGGCGCTTCGATGGTCGCTTCGCTGCCTGCGGTGCGTGATGCACTGCTGGTGCGCCAGCGCGCCTTCCGCGAGGCGCCAGGCCTGATCGCCGACGGTCGTGACATGGGCACGGTGGTGTTTCCGGACGCGCCGCTGAAGGTGTTTCTCACCGCCAGTGCCGAGGAACGTGCCCGCCGCCGTTACCTTCAGTTGAAGGGCAAGGGTGAAGATGTTAGTCTGTCGAGTCTGCTGGATGAGATTCGTGCGCGTGACGAGCGCGACACCCAACGTGCAGTGGCCCCGCTAAAACCTGCGGCCGACGCCATTCAGTTGGACTCAACCGAGTTGTCCATCGAGCAGGTGTTGCAACGTATCAGGAGCGAGCTCGCCTTGCGCGATCTCCTCTGATAACCAGGAAGGCAGGCAGGGGCACCAGTCAACGTCCTGCCCGCTTTCCTTTATCTAAACGAAACCCACATTGTCTGGAATGTGGCGATGGGCGTCTGTTTCGCCCGAATCTACAGGAATTAAAATGAGCGAAAGCTTTGCAGAACTCTTTGAAGAAAGCCTGAAAACCCTCAATCTTCAGCCGGGTGCGATCATCACCGGTATCGTTGTCGACATCGACGGCGACTGGGTTACCGTACACGCTGGCCTGAAGTCCGAGGGCGTCATCCCGCTCGAGCAGTTCTACAACGAAGCTGGCGAGCTGACCATCAAGGTCGGTGACGAAGTGCACGTTGCGCTGGACGCGGTCGAAGACGGCTTTGGCGAAACCAAGCTGTCCCGTGAAAAAGCCAAGCGCGCCGAGTGCTGGATTGTTCTGGAAGCAGCTTTCGCCGCCGAAGAAGTGGTCAAGGGCGTTATCAACGGTAAGGTTAAGGGCGGCTTCACTGTCGACGTTAACGGCATCCGTGCGTTCCTGCCGGGCTCCCTGGTTGATGTCCGCCCAGTGCGCGACACCACCCACCTGGAAGGCAAAGAGCTGGAATTCAAGGTCATCAAGCTCGACCAGAAGCGCAACAACGTTGTCGTTTCCCGTCGCAGCGTGCTGGAAGCCGAGAACTCCGCCGAGCGCGAAGCCCTGCTGGAAACCCTGCAGGAAGGCCAGCAAGTCAAAGGTATCGTCAAGAACCTCACCGACTACGGCGCATTCGTGGACCTGGGCGGTATCGACGGCCTGCTGCACATCACCGACATGGCTTGGAAGCGTATCAAGCACCCATCGGAAATCGTTAACGTTGGCGACGAAGTCGACGTACGCGTTCTGAAGTTCGACCGCGAGCGCAACCGCGTTTCGCTGGGTCTGAAGCAGATGGGCGAAGATCCGTGGGTAGCTATCACTGCCCGTTACCCAGAAGGTACTCGCGTACAGGCTCGCGTAACCAACCTGACCGACTACGGCTGCTTCGCTGAGCTGGAAGAAGGCGTTGAAGGTCTGGTACACGTTTCTGAAATGGACTGGACCAACAAGAACATCCACCCGTCGAAAGTCGTTCAGGTTGGCGACGAAGTGGAAGTCATGGTTCTGGACATCGACGAAGAGCGTCGTCGTATCTCCCTGGGCATCAAGCAGTGCAAGTCCAACCCATGGGAAGACTTCTCCGGCCAGTTCAACAAGGGTGACAAGATCACCGGTACCATCAAGTCGATCACCGACTTCGGTATCTTCATCGGTCTGGACGGCGGCATCGACGGTCTGGTTCACCTATCCGACATCTCCTGGAACGAAACCGGCGAAGAAGCCGTACGTCGTTTCAAGAAGGGCGACGAGCTGGAAACCGTCATCCTGTCGGTCGATCCAGAGCGCGAGCGCATCTCCCTGGGCATCAAGCAGCTGGAAGACGATCCGTTCTCCAACTTCGTTGCTGTCAATGACAAGGGCGCTATCGTCAAGGGCATCGTGAAAGAAGTTGACGCCAAAGGTGCCATCGTCACCCTGGCCGACGACATCGAAGCCACTCTGAAAGCTTCCGAAATCAGCCGTGACCGCGTTGAAGACGCGCGTAACGTTCTGAAGGAAGGCGAAGAGATCGAAGCCAAGATCATCAGCGTTGACCGCAAATCGCGTGTCATCAGCCTGTCGATCAAGTCCAAGGACGACGCTGAAGAGCGTGAAGCCATCCAGAGCCTGAAAAACGCTCCGGAAGCGGCTGCCGATACCACCATGGCTGCGCTGCTGCGCGAAGCAATGGCCAAGCAGAACTGAGTTCTGTTTGATCGGTAGAAAGGGCGACCCTCGGGTCGCCCTTTTTTATGGGCGTTATCTGCGCCTGCTTGGGGTGTGACCCTACGTGTTTCGTGGTTGAACTCGCTTGCCTCAACCCGCTAAGGTCCCGACCTTGATTTTCGAGAGACAACCATGGGCTATCTGATCATCGTCGCGCTTATCCAGGCGTTCTCTTTCAGCTTGATAGGCGAGTATCTGGCCGGTCACGTCGACAGTTATTTTGCCGTGCTTGCCCGCGTGGTGCTGGCGGGCTTGGTCTTTCTGCCGTTGACCCGATGGCGGCAAGTAGAACCGCGCTTTGTGCGCTCGATGCTGCTGATAGGCGCCTTGCAGTACGGCATCACCTACGTGTGCCTTTACTTGAGCTTTCGCGTGCTCAGCGTACCCGAGGTGTTGCTGTTCACCATTCTTACACCGCTGCACGTGACTCTGATCGAAGACGCCATGAATCGGCGGTTCAACCCATGGGCGCTGGTGGCAGCGCTGGTGGCTGTGGCCGGAGCTGCGGTGATTCGCTTCGACAGCATCAGTGGCGAATTTTTCATGGGCTTCCTGTTGCTGCAGTTGGCCAACTTCACGTATGCCGCGGGCCAAGTGTTGTATCGGCATCTAGTTGCCCGGTTCCCCAGCGACCTGCCGCACTATGCACGGTTTGGCTATTTCTACCTGGGGGCGCTGTTGGTGGTCCTACCGGCGTTCGTGTTGTTCGGCAACAGCGCACACCTGCCCAGCACCCCGGTGCAATGGGGCGTCTTGGTGTTTCTGGGGCTGTGCCCCACGGCGCTGGGCCTGTACTGGTGGAACAAGGGGGCTTGCCTGGTATCGGGTGGCACACTTGCCGTCATGAACAACCTGCACGTGCCGGTGGGGCTGCTGCTCAACCTGCTGATCTGGAATCAGCATGAACCGCTTGGACGGCTTCTGGCAGGCGGTGCCATTATTCTGGGATCTGTATGGCTAAGCCGTTTCAGTGGACGGGCACAAGCTCCGATGCCCGGCAAAGCCTGACATGCATACCGTTTTCGTGATTGTTGCACCGATCTTCGCCTTGATCATCGTCGGCTACCTGTGCCGCCGCACCAACAAATTGGGCGACAAGGCGGCGGCCGAAATCAACAAGATGGTGGTCTGGTTGTGCCTGCCGGCCTTGCTGTTCAAGGTCACCGCCACGGCCACCTGGGCCGAAATCTGGCACCCTGGGTTCATCGCCGCATTTGGCGCCGGGGCGCTGGGGATGTTTGCGATTACCCTGCTGTGGCGGCTGCGTGGCGGCCATGGATTAGTGGCGTCGAGCATCGATGGGCTGAGTGCCGGCTACGCCAATACCGGCTACATCGGCATTCCCTTGTGCCTGCTGCTGTTCGGTCAGCCTGGCTTGCAGCCAGCGCTGATTTCGTCGTTGATCGTGGTCTGCCTGGTATTTGCTCTGTCGCTGATGTTGATCGAGATCGGCTTGCAGGATGAGCCCGAGGTCGGCCGCGCCGTGGGCCTGGTGCTCAGGGCACTGGCCAAGAACCCGCTAGTCGTCGCGCCGCTGGCAGGTGCAGCGTGGGCCATGACCGGGCTGGGGCTGGCCGAACCGGTGATGCACTTGCTCGACATGCTCGCATTGGCCACCACGCCCTGTGCATTGGTGTCGCTCGGAGCATTTCTGGCAGAGAAACAGCCGCGCGCACAGGCCAGCCCCTGGCCGCTGGTAGTGTTGAAATTGGTCGGCCAGCCGGCGCTGACGTGGGTGCTGGCCTACAAGGTGTTTCACCTGCCCGAGATGTGGGCCGCCTCGGCCGTGCTGCTGGCCGCGCTGCCCACCGGTACTGGGCCGTTCATGCTGGCGGAGTACTACAACCGGGATGCGGGGTTGATATCCAGGACCATTCTCTGGTCAACGGTAGTCTCGCTGCTCACCTTGACGGCGCTGCTGTACATATTGGGGTATGCGCAGTGAATGAGCGATTCAAACGTTTACAGATTCGGGTCGCGTTCAGCAAGACGCTGGCCGGGCCCAGAACGCTGAGGTGAGGCGCTGGTCCAGAACGCCTCACCGACATCGCTACTGGACCGTCGGGCAGGCCGCTAGCGCGCCAGCAGCCAGATCATGACCACCACGATTACCACGCCAGCCACGATCATCCAGCGGGACCGGCTGTGTTCCCGTGGCTGCGTCTGGGCGTGTGGCCGGGTGTGCGTCTGCGCCTTGTCAGGTTCAGCGAATCGCGCCTGCTGGGCAGGGGCTTGCGGCGCTGCCAGCGGTGCCTCTTCCCCGCGCAACAGTCGCATCAGTCGCGGCCATCCTGCCTGCTCGGCCAATTGCAACGGCGTTTGCCCCAACGGGTTGAGCGCCGAGGTGTCGGCCCCGTGCTCAAGCAGAGCACTCACCACCGGGTAGTTGCCCGCCAACGTCTCGCGGTGCAGCAGCAACCAACCGCCCTCATCGGGATCGGTGACCATGGCAGGGTGTTGCACCAGTGCATCGTGCACCTGCGCCACCATGTTCACGGCCATGGGATGGTCAGCCTCTTCCAGCTGCTTGAGCGCTTGTGCGTCGGCCGGCGTATCCAGAGCCCGCGAGAGCAACACCTGGGATTGCCCTTTGGGCGCCGGTACGAGCGCCACGAAGCCGGGCTCAGCAAATTGCAGGCCCCAGGCCGCATCGTGTTCAGCACGTTCGGCTGCGGGCATCTCGCTGCGCATCGCATCGATGGTGAAGCCTCCATAGACCTCGCCGGCAGACACGTACATCCAGTCGGTGAGCGCCGAAAACGGCAGCGTCACCCGCTGCGATGCATCGAAGCCCGTGGCCCATTCCGGTTCGTTGAGCAGCACGCCGCTGATCGAGACGCCGTCGAACGCCACCTCGCTGAGCCACATGTTCTCCACGGTTGGCAGTTCCGGATCATCACCGTGGACCGGAAAAGCCATCTTCACGGCGGCCATGTCCAGGCCCTTGATAATCCGGCGTGCCTCCCAGGAAAGCTCGCGCCAGAAAAACTTGAACGTGGCCTGCGCATTGGCGATGGCGGTTTGAAGGGCAGGGCTGTTGTCGTCGGCCGGGTAGATGATTTGCTCGGTCATAGGGTACATCCGTGTGAGTGCGTGTTGATGACGTAGGGTATTAAGGTCATCAGACCGAAGAGCACGGGGCTGGTTCGCGCGTCATGCACGCGTGCTCGACGACAGCATCAGCCCTCTGGGTAAACGCCTTTCAGCGCACGTGGGCCCGCACTTTTTCACGGAAGCTGCTTTCATAAGCCTCTTGCTGTCTGACCCTTTCGGCGAGAGTGGGCAGCAAAGTGCGAGCGATGACGATAATGCCGTCGCGGTCCCCGATGATGGCATCTCCAGGGTGGCAGACCACATTACCGCAGGCGACCGGAATGCCCACCTGGCCAGGGCCCCACTTTGAAGGGCCGGCCGGGTTTACCGCCCGGGCGTAGACCGGCAACCCCATGCTGTCGAGTTCTTCGACATCACGTACCGCGCCGTCGATGACCACCGCGGCAACCTGCTTGGCCAGACAGATCTCCCCCAGCAAGTCACCGAACACCGAGCGGTTCACTTCACCGTTGCCATTGATGACCAATACATCTCCGGGACGTGCTTCGTCCAAGGCCCGGTGGATCGCGAGGTTGTCCCCCTCGCGTGTGTTCAGCGGCAAGATGGTGCCGAAAAACACAGGCCTGCCCGCGGTGTGGCGAATCGCTGAAGCCATCATGCCCATGCGCTGGAGCACATCGCCGATGAGTGCCACAGGATAGTGTGAAATTTCCTCTATCAATGTCAGATCAGCCCTTTCCCAACTTGCATTCACACTGATCGACTCATCGGACACATTGATGAACATTGGCTATCTCCAGTTGTAAATAGGCTCAGCTGAACGACTTCGGCACAGGTTGGTTGACCGGGTGCGCAGGCGCTTTGCCTTCGAAGACGGCGGCAATCGCCTCCAAGGCGCTCATGCCGACGCGCAACAGCGATTCCTCCGTCTGGCCGGCCACGTGGGGGGTGACGATCAGGTTTGGTGTGTTGGCAATGTCTGGCGTGACGTGGTCGAACGGTTTGATCATGTCGATGTTCTCCGCAGCGAGGACATCGGTGCCGGCACCTGCAAGCTTGCCGTTGTTAAGGGCATCGATCAGTGCCTGCTCGTCCACCACGCCGCCACGGCTGGTGTTGATCAGTACCGCGCCATCTTTCATCTTCGCGAATTCAGATGCTCCAATCAGGTTGCGCGTGGTTTCCAGCAGGGGTACATGTAGGCTTACCACATCAGCCGTGGACAGCAGGGTATCGAAGTCGACCCAGCGACTGTCCGAGCTTAGGTCGATGCGCGGATCGGTAAAGATCACGTTCATTCCGAAGGCTTCAGCTACGGGTGCAACGCTTGAACCTATGTTGCCAAACCCCACCAGGCCCAGTGTGCGACCCTCGAGCTCGACGCCGGTAAGTGCAAGGCGGTCTTCAGCCCAGACCCGGTTGCGGGTTTGCTCGCAAGCCAGCGGTAGCTTGCGGCACAAGCACAGGAGTAATGCGAAGACATGTTCGATCACGCTGCGCTGGTTTGCCCCTGGGGTGTTCGTGACCCAGACACCATGGTCGGCGGCTGCTTCGTAGTCGACGTTGTCGTAGCCGGCGCCATGGCGCGCAACGATCCGCAGCTTCGGCGAACCCGCGATCATGTCCGCGCTGATGTGCCCACCCCGCAAAAACACGGCATCGACCTGAAGACGAATTTCTTCGTAATCGATGGCATTGGGGCCGTAGCCCAGGCGTACCTCTCCGATGGCCGAAAGGCGGGAGAGGATGGTTTCGTGAATGGGACTGGTGACGTAGATAAGCGGCATGCTGGAGTACTCAGGCGAATTGATGTTTTTTGGCGTCGGCGTTGCCGTGATTGCGGACGGTCCACAACACGACCAGGCCGAGAAGACCAGCGCCGCTCAGGATGAAGGCGGGGGCTGTAGAGTTGCCGGTGGCACCGATCAGCCACGTGGCCATGAAAGGCCCGATGCCGCCGCCGATGACGGCGCCCACGCTGTGACCAAAGGCGACGCCGGTGTGGCGTACGTGTGTAGGGAAGAACTCAGGCATGACCGAATACGTGCCCGCCAGGCAGAGGGCATATGGGATCATCCCTAGGGCCAAACCGGCCATGGCGAGGGTGATCTGGCCTTGTTGCATCAGCAGGAACGATGGCACAGAGAGCAGCGCGTAGCCGAGATAGGCCAAGCGCAGCACGGCTTTACTGCCGATGATCGAGCCCAGGTGGCCTGCCAGCGGGATCATCAGTGCTGCAAAGCTGACCGCCACAAGAACGATGGTGGACGCTTGACCCTTGGAGTAGCCAAGGATCGAGCTGAAGTAGGCGGCGATGAAAACGGTGCCGATATAGGTGCCAATGTTCTGCACCAGGGAGATCATCATGACTTTGGTGAGCGGGCGCATATAGTCACGCACCAGCTCAGCGAAAGGAGCACTGTGGACGTTGTGCTCGTCGGCTTTTTTCGACTCGAACTCCGGGCTGTCCTCGATACCAAGGCGCATCCACAGGCCTATGATTCCCAGCGGCATGGCCAGCAGGAACGGAATGCGCCAACCCCACTCAGCCATCTGCGGGTCGGTCAGCCATGCAGCCGCAAGGCCCGCGATGGCTGCGGCCAGGCCTTTGCCGAACTGGGCAATCGATGGCAGGAAGGAGATGTAGAGTGAGCGACGATGAGTGGGAGCCCACTCGCGGATATAGCTGGCCGCGCCGCCGATTTCTCCACCGGCCGAAAACCCCTGCAGCATACTAAGTACGACGAGAAGGATGGGCGCCCAGACGCCGATCTGTGCGTAGCCAGGCAGCAGGCCGATAAGCGTCGCGGCCGCACCCATCAAGGTAATGCTGGCAATCAGACTCGTTCGACGTCCGACCTTGTCGCCAAGCCAGCCGAACGCCACTGCACCGAGTGGGCGCACGAGAAATGCCGAGCCGAAGACCAGGAAGGTATTGAGCAGGCCGGTGGTCGGGTCGTCCGATGGGAAGAAGACCAAGGCCAAGGTCGCGGCAAGGTAGCCGTAGATGCTGAAGTCGTAGTACTCGACGAATGTGCCGAATACGGCTGCGGCAGTGGCCTTCTTGGCTTTCGTCTTGCGTTCGATGCCAGGCTCGGGCATGGCAACAGGCTCTGTCAGCGTATTGTTGTTATTCATGACGTTACTCCAGTGGAGGATCACTAGTATTTCAAAAAATGGGACAGTGTCCTGTTTTGTTTTTTCAAGAATCCGTGCACTCAGCCTGGTTGTCAACGGGCAGCGATTGCTCTGCAGCTCGAAACCGGCACAAAATGGGGCCTTTCCGATGCCCAGCAAGCCGAACAAATGTCTAACGCGCCTTTTGAACATGCGGCTTCCAGAGCCCCCGCAGCCACGTCCAGTCACGGTCGAGTGATCGAGGTGCTCGATGCGCTGGTCAGACGAGTGGATGGCGAAGCTTGGGGCGTCAGGGAGCTGGCCAGCGCCCTGAAGGAAAGCCGAAGCACCATCAACCGCATCCTGGTGGCCTTGGTTGAGCGGGGCTTTGCGGTTGAGGAAGGGGTGGGAAAGTACCGAGTCGGCCCACGTTTAAAGGTCCTGATGCACGCCTTGAATCACCGCAGTGCACTACTGGATAGGGCGCGGGTCGTGCTCGATGGCTTGGCCGACAGTGCCAGGCGGGCAGCCTTGCTGTCGGTGTATGCCCCACACCTGAACGGCTATTACGTCCTGCACTGCGGCGAGGCGCCGGCAACCCTGTTCTTCAAACCTAGGAACGGCAGCCTTTTTCCTTTGGCGTTCGGCGATATCGGTCGAGCCTTGGGTGAACACCTTTGCAAGCACCCAGGGCAGGGTGATGACTCGGCACGCCCCGCGTCCAAGCACCCGCTGCAAGGCATCGCCGAATCCGAGTTTCCTCCGGCTGCTGCGGTGGTCGTCAGGCAACTGGCACAGGGGCTTGTGATTGCGCTGTCGCTTCACGACCTTGGCGGTGTCGATGATAAGGCGTGGCGTTCTCCAACCACGACGCTTGAAGTGGCTGCCGAGCGCTTGTCACTGGCGTTCACGGAGGCGGACAGCAGTGAACCCGAAGTGCTCACCGACGGCGATACCTCTACCGTTGCCCGACTCGAGAGGCTGTTGCAGTTAGTCTGCGCTGAGCCCAACGGCTACCGATATTCGTCAGGGATGGCCGCGCAACTGCACTGCAATTGGGCAACTGCAAGGAAGATTATCGAATCCGCCTCCTCGCAGTACTTGATTCATACCGATGAAAAAGTGATTTATCCCGGCGCGCGTCTATACCAATGGGCCGCGTTGCTGGGCAGTGAAAAGTGTTCCCCGGTACAGCTCTGCAAGGCCATTGTTGATGCCCTTGTAAAAGAAACGGGAGAGACGATTGCATGCCTCTCGTACGATGGCATCACCTCAAAAGCCCAATTCATGGAGGTGATTCAAGGCTGGCGGCCTATCCAGTACAAACTCGAAACGGGGGTGGATGTTCCGCTTTATGCAGGGGGCGCCGGTAAAGCTGTGCTCGCCTATTTGCCTGCAACGGTCGCTGATGAGTTGAAGTTGGAGAGGATTACCGATGCGACGATTACTTCACACGCCACGTTACGGGCCGACCTGCACTCAATCAGGGCGCGGGGGTGGTCAATGGGTGACGGCGAAAGGGTTCTCGGCGCGTTCGGTATTGGGGTTCCATTCTTCATTGATGGGCAGGTTGCGGGCTCGATCTCTGCCACGATTCCTCAGTATCGAAAAGAGGAATGCGACGTACCGGCCCTGGTAGAGAAAATGAAGGTGGCCTCCAGGCGCATAGGCCAGCTGCTTTCGTTGGTGAAGTAAGCCGAGTCGCCAGGCCCTGTACAGGTATTACGTTTGAAGTGTTCATGCGCGGACTTGGCATGCCGCACCAAGCGGTACGCAGGGATGCGCACCGACTGGTATCAGCCTGATGACCATGGCCAAGCTCAATGGCGTTGCGCAGCAGCTGCGGTCTTATCAAGCCTCGCTCATTTCCTCAACCCGCCGCGACATCGGCGCCTGTACGGGCGCAACATGCCCGGCCAGGCCAACGCGCATATCGTTGCCACTGGGCTGCTGATACAAGCTCAACCCAAACTCCGGCAACACCGCCAGCAGGTAATCGAAAATATCCCCCTGAATGCGCTCGTACTCGGCCCACACCGTGGTGGTGGTGAAGCAGTAGATCTCCAGCGGCACGCCTTCTGCCGTGGTCTGCATCTGGCGGACCATGCAGGTCATGTTCGCGTGTACGTCCGGGTGGTTTCTCAGGTAGGCCAGTGCGAAGGCGCGGAAGGTGCCGATGTTGGTCAGCTTGCGCCGGTTGGCCGAGAGTTCCGCCACCGGCCCCAAGGCTTCGTTCCAGCTTTGCAGCTCCTGACGTTTGCCGGCCAGGTAGTCACCCAGCAGGCGTACCTGACTCAGGCTCTGCTCCTCTTCACGGGTCAGGAAACGGACCCCGGCCGCGTCGATGAACAGGCTGCGCTTGATGCGCCGGCCGCCTGATTGCTGCATGCCACGGTAGTTGCGGAACGATTCGCTCATCAGGCGCCAGGTGGGGATGGAGACGATGGTCTTGTCGAAGTTCTGCACCTTGACCGTGTGCAGGGTAATGTCCACCACATCGCCATCGGCGCCGACCTGGGGCATTTCGATCCAGTCGCCGACGTGCAGCATGTCGTTGCTGGTCAGCTGCACGCTGGCCACGAATGACAAGAGCGTGTCCTTGTACACCAACAGCAGCACGGCTGACATCGCGCCCAGGCCTGACAGCAGTAGCAACGGTGAACGGTCGATAAGGGTGGCGACGATAACGATGGCCGCAAAGATCCACAGCATCATCTTGGCCAGTTGCACATAGCCCTTGATGGAGCGTGTGCGGGCGTGCTCGGTGCGGGCATAGATGTCGAGCAGGGCATCGAGCAGGCACGACAGGGCCATGGTCATGAACAGCAGCGTGAAAGCCAACGCCAGGTTGCCCAGAAAGTGCTGGGCGGTGTCGGACAACTCTGGCACCAGCTTGAGCCCGAACTGCAGGACCAGCGACGGTGTGGTCTGCGCCAGGCGGTGGAAAACCTTGTTGTGCCGCAGGTCGTCGAGCCATTTCAGGGCAGGCTGGCGTGCCAGCAGGCGAGCGCCGTGCAGCACCAGAAAGCGCGCCAGGCGTCCTAGAATCAGCGATATCACCAGCAGTACGGCCAGGCCGATGGCGGCGTGCAGCATGGGGTGTTGGTCGAGGGTACCCCACAGGTCGAGGGAGTCGCGCCAGAAGCGTTGGATGTCCATGGGCTTGCTTACAGTCTTGTTGCCAAACGAGGCGTTATTAGAACGCGGATGGGCAGCCCCATGCCAAAAGAAATTCGGCTAAATCGCTAGAAAACGTTACCCTATGCAGCTGATTTCCGTACTTGCCTGAGGTTACCTCCGTGTTCTCCCAATTCGCCTTGCACGAACGCCTGCTCAAAGCCGTGGCCGAGCTTAACTTCGTCGAGCCTACCCCGGTGCAGGCCGCCGCCATTCCCCTGGCGCTGCAAGGGCGGGACCTGCGTGTCACCGCGCAGACCGGCAGTGGCAAGACGGCGGCGTTCGTTCTGCCGCTGCTCAATCGTCTGGTCGATCTGCGCGAGCGCCGTGTGGAGATTCGCGCGCTGATCCTGCTGCCCACCCGTGAGCTGGCACAGCAGACCCTCAAGCAGGTGCAGCTGTTCTCGCAGTTCACTTACATCAAGTCGGGCCTTGTAACCGGCGGCGAAGACTTCAAGGAACAGGCCGCCATGCTGCGCAAGGTGCCGGACGTGCTGATCGGCACGCCGGGCCGTTTGCTCGAGCAGCTCAACGCCGGCAACCTCGACCTGTCCCACGTCCAGGTGCTGATTCTGGACGAAGCCGACCGCATGCTCGACATGGGCTTTGCCGAGGACATGGAACGCCTGTGCAAAGAATGCGAAAACCGCGAGCAGACCCTGCTGTTCTCGGCCACTACCGGCGGCGCGGCGTTGCGCGACATGATCGGCAAGGTCCTGAAAGACCCTGAGCACCTGATGCTCAACAGCGTATCGCAGCTGGCCGAGGGCACCCGCCAGCAGATCATCACGGCCGACCATGACCAGCACAAAGAGCAGATCGTGCAATGGCTGCTGGCCAACGAAACCTTCGACAAGGCGATCATCTTCTCCAATACCCGCGCCATGGCTGACCGTATCTATGGCCACCTGGTCGCCAAGGACGTCAAGGCATTCGTGCTGCACGGCGAGAAGGACCAGAAAGACCGCAAGCTGGCCATCGAGCGCTTCAAGCAGGGCAGCTCCAAGGTGCTGGTCGCCACCGACGTGGCCGCGCGCGGCCTGGACATCGACGGCCTGGACTTGGTCATCAACTTCGACATGCCACGCAGCGGCGATGAATACGTGCACCGTGTGGGTCGTACCGGGCGCGCCGGGGGCGAAGGCCTGGCGATCTCGCTGATCACCCATAACGACTGGAACCTGATGTCCAGCATCGAGCGCTACCTCAAGCAGCAGTTCGAGCGCCGGGTCATCAAGGAAGTCAAAGGCACCTATAGCGGGCCCAAGAAAGTCAAGGCGTCTGGCAAAGCTGCCAGCACCAAAAAAAAGAAGACGGACAAGAAAGGTGGCGACAAGAAGGCCAGCGCCAAGCGCAAGCCTACGGCCAAGCCAAGGGCCAACGCACCGTTGACCAGCTCCGATGGGCTCGCGCCGTTGAAGAAGCGCAAGCCGTCGGCCGAGTAAGGCCGGGTGCCTGTGCCAGGGCAGCGCTCAGCGCCGCCCTGGCAGCTACCGTCCTGGCGTCATCCTGCCTTTTTTTCGGCCGCTTTCAATTCCTTGATACGCGTGTCGATCAACTGACACTTGTCCGGCAAGTCCTTGCTGGCGGTGCCCAATTGCATGCCTTGCAGTTCCTCATTCATTTCCTTGGCCTTCGTCGGATTCTGTTCGGTCAGTTGAGCCACCAGCCCAGCCAGTTCCTCGCGTTTTTGCGTCGCTTCTTCGGGCGTGCATGCCCAGGCGGGCAACGCGCTGAACAGTGTGACCAGGCATGTGATACGCAGCAGTGGTTTCATCCTTTGCTCCTCCGGCGTGGTTGATGGACGGTTGAGGCGCGGCGAGCCGATTGGTTCACGATCAGGGATAAGTGGCCAGGGTTCGGTGTGGCTTATTGCAGCTAAAGCACGTGACCTCCAGGCCATTTGCGCGGAACGTGCGCAGATTTGAAAGGTCCCACACCTGTGTACATCCTCGACGCACACCAGGAGGTAATCGCATGCGTACCATCTACAACTGGGACCTGATCGAACGCTTGTTGCATGAAGTGCAGAACGGCAGTGGGCAGAATTTCACGCCCCGCCCTTATGCCGAAGCGCACGCCGCTGACCTGGCGGCCAAGGGTGAACCCGTCGGTGACCTGGATCGCCTCAAAAGCCAGGCCTGCGAATACGAGAAGCTGCTTCTGGAGCGAGGCTATATTCAAAGCCGCCCGGAAGAGGAGGGTGGAAACGGCGAGAACTTCGTGCTGACCGAGCGAGGGTCGCGCCTGATGAGCCTGATCGACAGCAGCATTCCAGGCTTCGAACACCCGCGGCAAGTGCTGGATGATCAGGATGATGCGCTGGATGAAAGCACCTTTGAACACGTCTCGTCCAAGGCGCAGATTGCCGGTGGTGCCATTTAAAGCTGGCCAGCGAGGCATGCGTGAATTGATAATCCCGTGTCCCTTTTTTCAGGTGAATCACTGCGCATGCCTTTGCACCGTCTCGAGGTCCGCCGATGAGCGTGGCCCGCAAGAACCCCGATGCCTTTGCGTTTCAGGTCATGGTGGTGCTTTGCCTGATCTGGGGCAGCCAGCAGGTGCTGATCAAAACGGCCGCCGTGGACATTGCCCCAGTGATGCAGGCAACCCTGCGCAACTGCATCGCTGCGGTGCTGGTCGGGCTGATGATACTGTGGCGCGGCGACTGGAAACAGGTAGGGGGGACTTGGCGAGCAGGTGTGTTGGCGGGCGGATTGTTCGGACTCGAGTTTCTGTTCATCGCCGAAGGACTCAAGCTGACCACGGCCGCTCACATGTCGGTGTTCTTGTACACAGCGCCCATCTTCACCGCCCTTGGCCTTCATTTCATGCTGCCCAGCGAACGGCTGAGACTGTTGCAATGGCTAGGCATACTGCTGGCGTTCGCGGGCATTGCACTGGCCTTTGTGGGTGGGACCTCATGGGCCGAGATGGACGGGCGCACCTTGCTGGGGGATGCCTTTGGGGTACTCGCCGGCTTGGCATGGGGCGCGACCACGGTCGTAGTCAGGGGGTCGCGGCTTTCCGAGGCACCAGCAACCCTTACCCTGTTCTATCAGCTAGCGGTAGGTTTTGTCGGCTTACTGCTCATTGGGCTGATCACGGGGCAGGCCGGCGATGTGGTCATGACGCCGCTGGCGATTGGGAGCGTGTTGTTCCAAGGCGTAATCGTCTCGTTCATCAGTTACCTGACTTGGTTCTGGCTGCTGCGCAAGTACCTGGCATCGAACCTGGCTGTGTTTTCATTCATCACGCCCCTGTTCGGCGTCACCTTCGGAGTGTTGATCCTGGGCGAACCGCTGACCGTGAACTTCGTGCTTGGCGCTGTGCTGGTGCTCGTGGGCGTGGTTCTGGTAAGTGCCGAACCCTGGGTACGGCAGCAACTGCGCAAATGGGTCGGGTAAGGCCAGAACCTAGCAGTAACATAGGGAAACGATTGACGATGCCAGGAAATCCCCCAAGCGGCTTGATCGGCGTCACAATCACCCCCATGTGTAAGATCAGACGTAGGCGTCAGCCCATACATGCGGCTATGATCTGTATAAGGCAACGCCAAACTGATTCGCCGATAGGCTTACCCGTAAAGGGGGCATTATGAATAAAGCACTGTACAACTGGCTCCACGACCTCGGGGTTGCCTTGGGTTTGATTCCGCCGCCCTTGCAGCCGGTGCCCATCCCGACTGATGAAAAGCAGCGCCCCCGTCAGCCACGCCGCCGCTGAGCGAGCAAAGGCCGCTCTACCTTTCGGGGCAGAGCGGCTTCTTTGTTCCAATTAGGCGTTTTTGTTCCTTGGCGCACCCGCTCTAGGGCTCTGGCTGTTCATAGCAGCCTTCGGCAGCACTGATCGAGCCCTGCTTCTCCCTCAGTGATATCCCCTTTTCGCCCACTCATCCCCGCCCTTTGCGACCTGTTTCAGCCTGCTGCGACACTGGCGTAAACATTGCGTTGATGTATTTCGTCAGGATGCAATAATTTCCTGCGGCTACGGCCTCCTATTTGAAAGCGCTCTGCTACATATCAACTTTGCGCCTACTTTTCTCCCATTTTCATCCTGCAAGGATCGCCGAAGATGCGCACGAACTTGCCCGTCACCGAGCATGAAAGAACCTTCCCCGGTGACCAGCGCCTGATCTCGACCACCGATCTCGATAGCCGAATCACCTACTGCAACGAAGCGTTCGTGGCCATCAGTGGCTTCACTTATGACGAACTGGTAGGTCAGCCCCACAATTTGGTACGTCATCCGGACATGCCCGCCGCGGTGTTTGGCCATATGTGGGACACCATCAAGCAGGGCAAGCCCTGGATGGGTATCGTCAAAAACCGAGCAAAGAACGGTGACTATTACTGGGTCAGTGCCTACGTCACACCCATCTACGAACAAGGCCGCGTCAGTGGTTACGAGTCAGTGCGTTCAGTGCCCAGCCGCGCGCAGATCGCCCGTGCCGAGCGCCTGTATGCCCGCCTGCGCAGTGACCGTGCGCCGTTGCCGTGGGTAGCACGTGTGGGCCAACGCCTGGGGACTGGCTGGCCGCTTGCCGCCGCCGGAGCGCTATCGGCGTTCGCCTACGCCAGCCTGCCGGCCTACGCTGCACTGGCGGTATTGATGACCAGCCTGCTGCTGGCCTGGTACGTCATCGAGCGCCAGCACAGCCAAGCCATACAGCGCACGTTGGCTGCACACCCCAGGGCCTTCACCAGCCCGCTGGTGGCGCTGACCTATAGCGCCAGCCCCGGGCTGCATGGGCAAATGGATCTGGCCATTCTGAGTGAAGAAGCGCGCTTGCAAACCGCCTTGACCCGGCTTGAGGATGCAGGCGTGGGGGTAAAGGACCGGGCTTCACAATCCTCTAAACTGTCAGACACACAGGCCTTGATGCTTGACCGTCAACGCAGTGAAACGGATCAGTCCGCCACTGCCATCGCCGAGATGGCGGCAACCATCCAGCAGGTCACGCAGAACGTCCAGAGCACGGCCCATGCCGCCGGCGACGCCGATCAATTGGCTCAGCGCGGCAGTGAGCTGGCCCAGCAGAGCCTGCATGCGATGGACAGCATGAGCGATGCGGTCAGTGATATTGGCCAGGCCGTCAACGCACTCGCCCAGCAGACCCAGTCCATCGGCAGCGTGGTCGATGTGATCACAGCCATTGCCGAGCAGACCAACCTGCTGGCACTTAACGCTGCCATCGAAGCGGCCCGTGCGGGAGAGCAGGGGCGGGGGTTTGCCGTGGTGGCCGACGAGGTCCGTTCGCTGGCCCAGCGCACCCGCACTTCGACCGAGGAAATTCATCAGATCATCGCCACCCTGCGCGCGGGCACCGAGCGGGCAGTGAGCTCCGCCGGCCACGGCGAGCGCATCGCGCGCGACAGCAGGCAAAGCGTTGAGGCCGTGCAGAACGCGCTGGTCGGCATCGCCCAGGCGGTCAGCAGGATCACAGGCATGAGCCAACAGATGGCTGCTGCTTCCGAACAGCAAAGCCATGTGGCTGAAGACATCAACCAGCAGATCACGCGCATCGCCCAGTTGTGCGACCAAAGCGCTGGGCAGGCACGGCAAGGCGCGCAGATCAGCCAGGACCTCGAACGCATGGCCGACTATCTCTACGGCCTGGCCGAGCGCTTCAATCGCTGATCGCCCACACCTGCGCGGGGCACGCTTTGGGCTGAAGGCGTGCCGGTTGATCTGCGGTTCTGTGGCACACTGCGCGGCCAAGGAGACCTCATGTCCAGACCCCGCTGCGAGCGCTGCCTGCGCCCCCTCGACCATTGCCTCTGCGCCTTGATACCTGCGATCGGCAGCAGGACCCGCGTGTTGCTGTTGCAGCACCCAAGCGAAGCGTCCCATGCGCTGAACACGGCTCGCCTGGCAGCGCTAGGCTTGATCAATGCGCAGCTGCACGTGGGTGAGGTATTCGACGACCTGGACCGATGGCTGGCAATGCCGGGTTACCGGCCAGTGGTGTTGTTTCCGGGCGAGGGGGCGCAAGCGCTCGGGCCTTACACGCAGACCGACGACACACCGTTGTTGCTGGTCGTGCCGGACGGTACCTGGCGCAAGGCGCGCAAGCTGATGTATCTCAATCCGCTGCTGGCGGCTCTGCCGAAGGTCACCTTGGGGAATGTGACGCCGTCACGCTATCGTCTGCGCAAGGCGCCCGAGGCAGGCGCGCTTTCGACCATCGAGGCGGTGGTGCAGGCCTTGAACGTGCTGGAGTACCCTGCCAGCTTCGACGCGGTGCTGGCGCCGTTCGAGGCCCTGATCGAAGGGCAGATCCAAGCCATGGGTGCCGGCACCTACGAGCGCAATCATCACAAGGATACAGGGGCGCCCTGAGCGACGCCCCGGTCTGGTCAGCGCATCTCGGGCAGATGAGCTTCAGTGCGCACTTCGGTGGCTGCGTAGGCGTCAGGCGGTAGCGAGATGCGCTGCTTGCTCAACAGCTCGCCCATGGTGGCCAGTACCCGGTAGCGGGAATAGGCTTCAGTGTAGCGCACCTCGGTGTAGCGACGGTCCGCGTTGTACAGCTCGTTCTCACTGTCGAGCACGTCCAGCAGGGTACGTTGGCCCAGACCGAACTGGTCCTGGTAGGCGGCGCGCACCCGTTTGGTGGTGTCGGCGTACTCGCGCGCGGTAGGCAGCTGCTTGCTGGCGTTGTTCAAGGCGTTCCAGGCCAGGCTCAGGTTTTCGGTCAGCTCGCGCAGTGCATTGTTGCGAATGTCCATGGCCTGGTTGATCTTGTGCGCGTCGGAGTTCAGGCGGGCCTTGTCGCTGCCGCCGCGGAACAGGTTGTAGTTCATCTCAACGCCTGCCTGCCAGTCGTTGTTGCTGTGGCCTTTTTCACCGCCGGTATTGTTGTTGGCACCGGTGGCCAGAATGGCATCAAAGCGCGGGTAGAAGGTCGACTTGGCAACCTTGTACTGCTCTTCGGCGGCGTTCACGTCCGCCTGGGCCGACTTGATGTAAGGGTTGTTCTGGCGCATGCCTTCGCGTGCTTCTTCCAGCGTTGCTGGCATTTGCACGGCGACCGCTTGCGGATCTTCCAGCTCATCCGGTACACGGCCCACGACACTGAAGAAGTTGGCTTCGGCATCGGCCAGGTCCACCTCGGCGGTATCGAGGTTGTTCTCCGCCAGGGCGCGACGAGCACGGGACTGGTCCAGGTCAGCTGTACTGCCGACACCCCGTTCGTTGCGCAGGCCGATCTGGTCGTTCACCCGCAGGTGGGCTTGCAGGTTGTTCTTGGCCAGGCTTACCAGTTCGCGGCGCTTGAGCACTTCCAGGTACACCTCGATGGCGCGCAAGGCAACGTCCTGAGCCACTGCCTGGGTGTAGTACGCACGGGAGGTGGAGACCGCTTGGGTGCGGCCCACTTCGCTGGAGGTGTTGAAGCCATCGAAGATCATCTGCCGCAGGCGCAGGTCGGCCTGGGAATAGTTGAGGGTTTCCTTGCCACGTCGTCCGTCAGTACCACGCGTGTTGGCGTTGTCCGAGCGCTGGCGACCGTAGCCCGCTACCAGGTCGACGGATGGGTAGTAGCCGCCGCGGGCGAACTTCACATCTTCATCGGCAGACAACTTGCTGTTGCGGTTCGAGCTGACCTGGGGGTGGTAGTCCACAGCGCTTTGGACAGCTTCGGTGATCGACATCGCCTGCACGTGGGCACTTGCCAGAGCCAACAGCAACGCACTGGTGATGGGGTTCAAAAGACGCATGGGTACCTCTCCCTGATCCTGGGTTTTCCTACAAATCGCCAAAAAAATGACTATATTCCGATGCCGTATAGTGTTGCAGGTTTTTAAGCCCACAGCTAAGTACATTCATTGAGATGAGTAAGAAGATTTATTCATATCAACGTGCCATGTTCGACATTAATTGTCTAACGCTGAGAAGGGGAGCTGCTGACTCAGATGCCATCAAGCGCTGTCGAGGGGGCGCAAAGTGGCGGCTGCAAGCAGTTCCAGAACGAATCTAGATAAAAGAATGGTGGGGTAGGCCAAATTGATATTTGGCGACAAATTATTGTCACTTAGGCGGTGTGTAGGTTTTTTGCCGAAGAATGTAGAACGTTACACCCACCGCACTGGCCAGCATGAACAACCGTGCCCAGGGAAACGGAACCAGATAGCAGGAAACGGCGATGCTCAACCACATCAGGCCTATGGCATAGGCCTTGGCTTTGAGGGGCATACCCTCGCCGCCTAGGTAGCCCCGGATCCAGGGCCCCAGGCGAGGGTGGTTGACCAACCAGTCGTGAAAGCGTGGCGAGCTGCGGGCAAAACACGCCGCTGCCAGCAGGAGAAACGGCGTGGTCGGCAGCACCGGCAGGAAGATGCCAACCACGCCCAGCGCCACGCTCAGCCAGCCGATGGCCAGCAGCAGGTAGCGCATGCCCGGCTTAGTGGTGACGGGGCTTGAGCAGGGCCGGTTTCTCTTCCGGGGCATGCAACAACAGGAACAGCGCGGTCAGGGCCTCGGGAATCTGCACGATCATGTCGTCCTGAAGGCTGGCGTTGCTGGCGATGTCGGCAAATTCAGGCTGCTCGTCGAACAGGCCCGAACCGACCATGATCGGCAGCAGCATTTCGCTCACTTCCTCTTCGGCATTCTCGAACCAGGCTTCCTCGCGCAGGAAGACCCCTTCCATGAAACCGATGCACCAGCCGCGCAGGTCGGAGTCGTCAGGGTCATCGCCCAGATCCAGGTCGCAGGGCAGCTCGAACTCGTCATCACTTGCCAACTGGCGCGCGATATGGCCTTTGAGGGCAACCAGCGTGGCCTCGATCTCGACGCGCTGGGCCTCGCTGGCGTAGTGCGGTTCTTCGGCGAACAAGGCGTCGATCCATTCGCGCTCGGGCACCTCTTCGGCGTTGATCGACAAGGCAGTGAGGTAGCCGTGGGCGGCGACATAGTCCAGCGCTTCTTCGTGCAGCTCGTCGGCGTCGAGGAAGGCTTGCAGGCGGGTCAGTTGCTCGGCGAAGGACATTACGGGGCTACCTTGGGAATAAACGATACCGAATTCTAGCACCTTGCAGCGTCAGCGGGGCAAAGACACGCCCATCGCAACGGTGCCAGTGCAGGGAGCGGGTGCGGTATACTTGGCGGTTTCCAGCCCAGGGCCCACCGTTGTCGGGCCGTTGGCAAAAACCGCTTACGCATTCGGCGTGTGCGGCGCGGGTTTTTCGTCCAGCCTGTAGCGGGGTGGTACGGCGTTTTTGGAGTTGCACATGCTCGAACAGGCTCAGCGCGTTCTCAAGGACATCTTCGGCTACGACAGCTTCCGAGGGCGCCAGGCAGCGATCATCGAATGCGTAGCCAATGGTGGCGATGCCCTGGTGCTGATGCCCACAGGTGGCGGCAAGTCGCTGTGTTTCCAGGTCCCGGGGTTGCTGCGCCCAGGCCTGACCGTGGTGGTGTCGCCGTTGATCGCACTGATGGACGACCAGGTCGCCACGCTCGATGAACTGGGGGTGTCGGCCGCTGCCCTGAACTCCACGCTCAATGCCGAGCAACAACGGGAACTGGCTGGGCGCCTGCGCCGCGGCGAGGTGAAGATGCTCTACCTGGCGCCAGAGCGCCTGGTGCAACCGCGCATGCTCGATTTTCTGCGCGACCTGGACATTTCGCTGTTCGCCATCGACGAAGCCCACTGCGTGTCCCAGTGGGGCCACGATTTTCGCCCCGAATACTTGCAACTGGGCCAACTGGCCGAGCTGTTCCCGCATGTGCCACGTATTGCGCTCACCGCGACCGCAGACATGCGTACCCGGGAAGAAATCGTCCAGCGCCTGCATCTGCAAGGGGCCGAGCGCTTCCTCTCGAGCTTCGACCGGCCGAACATCTTCTACCGCATCGTCCCCAAGGAAGCGCCCCGCAGGCAGCTCATGGCGTTTCTGGGCGAACGCCGTGGCAACGCTGGCATCGTCTATTGCCTGTCGCGCAAGAAAGTCGACGAAACCGCTGCGTTTCTCTGCGACCAGGGCTTCCCCGCGCTGCCTTACCACGCCGGCCTGCCGGCTGAGACGCGCTCGGCCAACCAGCATCGGTTCCTCAACGAAGAAGGGCTGATCATGGTCGCGACCATCGCCTTCGGCATGGGCATCGACAAGCCCAACGTGCGTTTCGTCGCGCACCTGGACCTGCCAAAGTCGCTGGAAGCCTACTATCAGGAAACCGGTCGTGCCGGTCGTGACGGCCTGCCTTCGGACGCTTGGATGGCGTACGGCTTGCAGGACATGGTCATGCTCAAGCAGATGCTGCAGAACTCCGAGGGTGACGAGCGCCACAAGCGCATCGAACAGCACAAGCTCGACGCAATGCTTGCCTTGTGCGAGGAGACACGCTGCCGACGCCAGACCTTGCTGGCGTACTTCGATGAGACGCTGGAACAACCCTGCGGGCACTGCGACAACTGTGTCGACAACGTGCAGACGTGGGATGCCACCGAGCCCGCCCGCCAGGCATTGTCAGCAGTGTTTCGCACCGGCCAGCGCTATGGCGTGGGGCATCTGGTGGACGTGCTGCTGGGCAAAAGCACCGAGAAAGTGACTAATTTCGGTCATGACAAGCTGTCGGTGTTCGGCGTCGGCAAGGCGCTGGCCGAGGCCGACTGGCGCTCGCTGTTCCGCCAACTGGTAGCCCGTGGCCTGGTCGACATCGACCTGGAAGGCTACGGCGGCCTGCGCCTGTCGGACAGCTGCCGCCCGCTGCTGCGCGGCGAAGTCACGTTGCAACTGCGCCGTGATCTGAAACCGCAAACCGTAGCCAAGGCCTCGTCTTCTGGCGGCAGCCCGGCGAGCCAGTTGGTGCGTGCAGAAGAACGCGAATTGTGGGAAGCGCTGCGCACCTTGCGCCGCAAGCTTGCCGAAGAGCATCGCGTCCCGCCTTACGTCATCTTCCCGGACTCCACCTTGCTTGAGATGCTGCGCAGCCAGCCGGTGACCCTGAGTGACATGGCGCAGGTCAGCGGTGTCGGCGCCCGCAAGCTGGAACGCTACGGGCAGGCATTCCTGGAAGTGCTCAATGGCAGCGGCGGCACCCCCGAGGCGCCGAAGGTGGTACTGGACTTGCGTCATGAACTGGTCAGCTTGGCCCGCGCTGGCATGACGCCGGCGCAGATCGCCGGTCAGCTCGACTGCACTGAAAAGAACGTCTACAGCCTTCTGGCTGAGGCCTTGGGGCGTCAGGAGCTTAACCTTGAACAGGCGCTGGACCTGCCGGAAGATCTTCTGTCGGAGATCCAGGATGCCTTCCTCGACGGCGAAGGCGAATTGCCACCCGTTTCCACCATTGCGCCGTTGTTCGGATCGCGTGTGCCAGACGGCGTCCTGCACTGCGTGCGCGCCGCCTTGGCGGCTGAGTTCGAGCTGTGACAGTGCGCGCTACCGGCTCGGCCCGAGCGGTTTGCTGATCCGTGTCACGCCAGCGCACATTTACCCTGCAGCAGCGCATCCCCACGGCTTGCCTCGTCGGGCTGCGCATGATTAGCTGCCTAACAATTAGAACTGTTCGACGAGTCGCTTTATGCCCCTGACTGACAATCAACACCGCTTCGGCATGCAGCTTGCCCAGATGTCCCGTGGTTGGCGCGCCGAGCTTGATCGCCGTCTGGCCGGCCTCAACCTGTCACAGGCGCGGTGGCTGGTGCTGCTGCACCTGGCACGGTTCGAGGAAGCGCCCACCCAACGCGAACTGGCGCAGAGCGTCGGCGTGGAGGGCCCGACCCTGGCGCGTTTGCTCGATAGTCTCGAAGGGCAGGGGCTGGTGCGTCGCCAGGCCGTTGTCGAAGACCGGCGGGCCAAGAAGATCCTGCTGTGCCCCCCAGCCAAGCCCCTGATCGAGCAGATCGAGACCATCGCCAATCAGCTACGCATCGAGCTTTTCACAGGCGTCGATGAAGCGGACCTTGAGGTCTGCATGCGGGTCCATGCCAAGATTCTGAGCAACCTGGAAAAGCCCTGATCCACCGTTTGCGAGGCGCATCACCATGACCGAGCCAAAGCCTGAAGTCGTCATCACCTATTGCACCCAGTGCCAGTGGCTGCTGCGTGCCGGCTGGCTGGCCCAGGAGCTACTCAGTACGTTTGGCCAGGACCTGGGGCAGGTGGCCTTGCAGCCGGGTACCGGCGGCGTTTTTCGCATCACCTGCGATGGCGTGCAGGTGTGGGAGCGCAAAGCCGATGGCGGCTTCCCTGAAGCAAAAGTGCTCAAGCAACGCGTACGCGATCAGATCGATCCACAGCGCGACCTGGGTCACAACGACCGCTAACCGCCCCGGCCGTGTCGATATTGTAGGCCGGCGCCTTGGCGTCAGAGGCGCACCTTGCCCAGCAGCACGTCCCTGAACATCGCGAAGTCGCCTAGCAAGCTATAGAAGGGATAGGTGAAGGTCGCAGGCCGATTCTTCTCGAAAAAGTAATGCCCTACCCAGGCCAGGCCGTAGCCGACCACGGGCACCGCCAGCAGCAGCATCCACTCGCCGCTGCCGATGGCGTAGGCCAGCAGGGCAATGACCAGGCTGGTGCCCACGAAGTGCAGGCGGCGGCACGTGGGGTTGCTGTGTTCACCGAGGTAGTAGGGGTAGAACTCGGCGAAGGTTCGGAATTGCGCTGTGCGGTCCATGACACTGCTCCGGAAGATTGACTGGGAATGATAGACACGGCGTGGAGCCTGATTCGAGTCTAGAGTCACTGACGAGGCGTACCAGTGACAATAGGCGCCAATTGAGTATCCTTGGGGTTCACCGCAGGAGCGGTCAGCATAAGAAGCGTGCCATGAGCGAAAGAACCACCTCCGCCAGCTGGGCATCTGGAATCGTCAAGGCGCTGGAGCTCGAAGGGCTCGATTGCCAGGCCATGTTCAAGCAGCTGGGGCTGGATTTCACTGCTCTCGACGATCCGGATGCGCGCTTCCCGCAGGACGCCATGACCCGGCTCTGGCAACTGGCGGTGGAGCTATCAGGCAATGAAGCAATCGGCCTGAACATGGCGCGCGTGGTCAGGCCGGCATCCTTTCATGTGGTGGGCTACGCGCTGATGTCCAGCCGCACGCTGGCCGAAGGCTTCGCACGGCTGGTGCGCTATCAGCGCATCATCGCCGAGAGCTCTGACTTGAGCTTCATCCTCACCCCCGAAGGCTATTCGCTGATCCTGACCGTGCACGGCGACCACCTGCCGCCCACCCGGCACAGTGCCGAGGCGTCGCTGGCCTGCGCCCTGTCGCTGTGCAAATGGCTCAGCGGCCGGCCGGTCCAGCCGCGACGGGTGCTGATACAGGGGCCGCCGCCCAAGCACCTGGAACCCTACAAAGTGGCCTTTCATTCCCCACTGATCTTCAATGCGCCCCATGATGCCCTGGTGTTCGAGCGGGCTGACATGGAGGCGCCACTGCCCACAGCCAACGAAGCCATGGCCGTATTGCACGACCGGTTCGCCGGTGAATACCTGGCACGCTTCTCGGAGACCCGCGTGACCCACCGGGTGCGCCAGGTGCTGTGCCGCATCCTACCCCAGGGCGAGCCCAAGCGTGAAACCCTGGCACAGGCGCTGCACCTGTCCCAGCGCACCTTGCAGCGCCGGTTGCAGGATGAGGGCACCAGCTTCCAGGCGTTGCTCGACGATACCCGGCGCGAACTGGCCGAACAGTACTTGGCCCAGCCCAACATGACCCTGCTGGAAACCGCCTACCTGCTTGGCTTTGCCGACCCTAGCAACTTCTACCGGGCCTTTCGCCGTTGGTTTGGCGTCACGCCCAGTGAGTACCGGGCTCGCCTGGGCACCGATATCGACGGAGTCAGTGACGCCAGAAAGCCGGCATGCACAACACCAGCACGGTGATGATTTCCAGCCGGCCCAGCAGCATGCCGCCGGCCAGGATCCACTTGGCGGCGTCGGGCAGCTTGGCGTAGTTACCCGACGGCCCGATCACTTCGCCAAGGCCCGGGCCCACGCCGGACACCGTCCCGGCCGCGCCGGTCAGGGCGGTCATCCAGTCGACCCCCAGCAGTGACAGCAGCAACGCCATCACGCAGATGGTGATGGCGAAGAAGAATGAAAACGTGAGGATCGAGCGTACGATTTCTTCGTCGAGGCGGTGCCCGTTGTACTTCTGCTTAATCACTGCCCGGGGGTGAATCAACTGGTTGAGGTTGGCCTTGAGCAGGATATAGGCCACCTGAAAGCGGAAGATCTTGATGCCGCCGGCCGTCGAACCGGAACACCCGCCCACGAACCCCAGGTAGAAGAACAGCATCAACGAAAAGTTGCCCCACAGACTGTAGTCACCCAACGCAAAGCCTGTGGTGGTCACGACCGAGGTCACGTTCAGCGCGACGTGCCGCAAGGCATCGAGCCAGTGCAGGTTGGTGGTGTACCAGTACCAGGTGCCCAGGATCACCCAGGTCGCCACCAGCATGCCCAGCAAGCCCTGCACCTGTTGATCGCGGATCAGGGCCCCGCGGTTGCCGCGCAACGTGGCCACGTACAGGGTGAACGGCAGGCTGCCGAGGATCATCACCACCACGGCCACCCAGTGCACGGCGGGCATGTCCCACTTGGCCAGGGACTGGTCGGAGGTTGAAAAACCGCCGGTGGAAATCGCCGACATGGCATGGTTGATCGCATCGAACGGGCTCATGCCGGCCCACCAGAACGCCAGGGCACCGAAGATGGAAAAGCCGACATAGACCCCGACGATGGACTTGGCGACCATGTGCGAGCGCGGCATCACTTTCTCGGAGCGGTCCGAGGATTCGGTCTGGAACAGCCTCATGCCACCGATGCGCAGCAGGGGAAGAATGGCCACCGCCATGGCGATGAAGCCAATACCGCCCAGCCAGTGCAGCATCGAGCGCCACATCAGGATGCCGGGCGACATGCTGTCCAGGCCGCTGAGTACGGTAGCGCCGGTGGCGGTGATGCCCGACATGCTTTCGAAAAACGCATCGGTGTAGCTGATGTGCTGCGTAAGCAGAAAGGGCAGGGCAGCGAACACGCACACCACCACCCAGGAGCACACCGTCAACAGGTACATGTCGCGTGGACGCAGGTGCACGTGTTCCGGCCTGCCGGGCACCACCAGCAGCAGGCCCGCCACGAAGGTGATCAGGCTCGACCAGAGAAAGGACGGCAGGTCGCGGGTGTGTTCGAAGATCACCAGGGTGGCCATGGGGACAGCCATGCCCACGGCGAGCGTGATGAGGAAGATGCCGATGATGAAACCAATGATCCTTAGGGTCGGCAACGCCATGTGTTCTGCTCGGGCTCGAAACGGAAGGGCGCCATTCTACCTGTGGGGCGCAAAGGCTCAAGGCCAAGCTGCATCTTCATGCTGCAGGCCCTGGATGAGGTCGTGCTTGCAGCCTGGCGTCGGCCCCTTGAGAATGGCCGCACATTCATGTTCCAGGAGGGTAGCCGATGGAGGCTCTCGACGCATTGCTCAACCGGGTTTCGGTCCCGCGCCTGACCGACCCTGCGCCCAACGATGCCCAGCGTGAGGCCTTGTTCCAGGCTGCGCTGCGCGCCCCGGACCACGGTCAACTACGCCCTTGGCGCTTTCTGACTATCGAAGGACCGGCACGCGAGCGGTTGGGTGAGCTGTTCGCCAGCGCAGTCCAAAAGCGCGGCGATGCCAGTGAGGCTGCGTTGAGCAAGGCCCGCGCCATGCCGCTACGCGCGCCCTTGCTGATCGTGGTCATTGCCCGGTTGCACAAGCAGCACCCCAAGGTCCCGGTGCTTGAGCAGCAACTGGCGGCAGGGTGCGCGGCCCACGGCATACTGATTGCCGCGCACGCCCAGGGCGTGGGTGCCGTATGGCGCACCGGGGACCTGGCCTTCGATGCCCATGTCCATGCAGGCCTGGGCTTGGCAGACAACGAGGAGCTGCTTGGCTTCCTGTATGTGGGTACGCCCTTGACCGAGCCTCGCACGGCGCCTGTGCTCGCCACTGCCGACTTCGTCAGCGCCTGGGGCGACTGACCCCCGCCGCGTTTGACCCAAGCCGTTGGCCATTGCGCAGACCTGCGCAGTGGCGTTAGTTAGCCGCCAGGCGCTTCCGCCACCGGCAGCTCCAGCGTTGCGACGAAACCGCCTTGTGGATGGTTGGCCAGTATCAGTCGGCCGCCATGGCGCTCTGCCGCCTTGCGTGCAATCGCCAGCCCAAGGCCGTGTCCCGGAGCTTGTTGTCCCGGCGCCCGGAAAAACGGCTCGCCCAGTTGAGCCAGGTGCGCAGCTGCCACGCCGGGGCCCCGGTCACGTACGCACACCCGAAGCATGTCGCCCTCGCGCCACGCGCTCAGCTCCACAGGTTGACCCGCCGGGGTAAAGCGCAGGGCATTGCGCAGCAGGTTGTCCACTGCACGCTCGATCAGGGTTGGCCAACCCTGCAGGGTCAACCCGGGTTGCGCTTCAAGGCGTACATCATGCTCAGGGGCCGTCAGTTGCGCGTCCTTGCGCACGCTGCCCAGCAGCGCGTTGAGATCGACCGTTTCGGCATGGGCTTGGTCGGCGTCCACGCGCGCCAAGGTCAAAATCTCACTGATCAGGTCTTCCAGGCGGTCGCATTCGCGGGTCAGGCGCGGCCACAAGGCCTGACGCTGCTCCGGCTCGGCCCGTTCGGCCAGGGCCAGGGCGATGCGCAGCCGGGCCAGTGGAGAACGCAGCTCGTGGGACACATCGCGCAGCAACTGGCGCTGGCTGGCGATGGTGCTCTGCAGGCGAGCGCCCATCTTGTTGAAATCCTTGGCCAGGACCCCGAATTCGTCGCGCCTGCCGGCCAGTTGCGCCAGGCTGTTCTGCTGGTAGGTACTCTGCCCCAGGTCGTGCACCGCGCCACGCAAGCGGCTCAGGGGGCGGGTGATGGACAGTGTCACGAACAGGCTGAACAAGGTCAGCACCACCAGGGCGATGCCCAGTGCGCTCAGCGGCCAGAGCAGGCTCTCGCGGTGCCAGGCATCGAGGGCGGGGTGGGGGATGCGGTAGATCAGCAGGTAGGACGCATTGCTCTGGGGGCTGGTGTATTCCTCGGTCAGGCGGCGCCACGGCAGGCGCCGGTCATCGTTGTGCTGCCTGGCTTCGAGTGCAGCCGCGCGCCGGGGAAAGGTGCCTGGCACCACAGCGTCGCCACTGTCGTCCAGCACTTGCACGTCGATCTTGTAGCGCGCCTTGCGCCTTTCGAGAAAATGCTGCGCTGCGCCGGGGCCTTCCTGCTCGTAGTGCCTGGCCCATTGGCTGGCTAGCGTGTTCAGCCCCGGATGACGGCTTAGAATCCAGGCGTCCTGGTTGAGCGTGTGCGCCAGCAGTATCGACAGCCCTGCTACCAGGGCGATGGCCAGCCAGAAGCTGGCCAGGATGCGCCAGAACAGTGAACGCACGTAGACCTCCCCAAACGATGAAAGCCCGCCGCGCGCCAGGCTAACCTGGGGCACGGCGGGCGCTGACACTGGAGCTTACTGGGACTTGCCGGCTTTTTCAGCTTTCCAGGCCTGGAACTCCTGCCACTCCGCCTTCTTGGCGGCGCGTTCTTTTTGCAGTTCGTCGAACTTCTTCTGCTGGTCTGGCTTGAGCAGGTTGCGGACCGCAGCGTCGGTCTTGTCGCGGCTAGCTTGCATCTCTTGCTTCATGGCTTTCTGGTCGGCCGCTGGCAGCTTGCCAAGGTAACGCTCGGTGATGTCGTGGCGCTGCTTCATCTGATCGCCCATCAGCTTGCCGATCTGATCGCGCTGTTCGCGGCTCAGGTCCAGCTCGTGGAAGGCTGGGCCACCGCGATGGTGCGGGCCGTCATGGCGCGGGCCGCCGTCAGGCATGGCCATGGCGACGGTAGGCAGTGCGGCGGCGAACAGCAGGGCGGTAAGGGTCTTGCGCATGGTGTCTCTCCTGTCATGGGCCGGTGATCACCGGATGAGCACAGTCTAGGGAGATGATCGTCAAGCGCGGTCAGCGCACGGTAAAGGGAACGTAAAGGCAAGCTCCCTTTCCGGTCATCAGCCTGGCGCAAACGACTACAGGCAGTAGTAGTAGCCGCGGCTGCGCAGGGCGATGATGCGAGGTCGACCGTCGGCGTGCGGGCCGATCTTCTTGCGCAGGTTGCTCACGTGCATGTCCAGGCTGCGGTCGTAGAGCGTCAGCCGCCGACCAAGGCCGATCTGCGCCAGCTCCTGTTTGTCCAGAGGCTCGCCCGGTTGGCGCAGCAATGCTTCGAGAATGCGGCTTTCGGACAGGGTCAGGGTCAGTTCGCGGCCGTCGATGCTGGCCACCCCGCGGGCAGGGCTGTAGACCAGGTCGCCCAGTTCCAGTTGGCTGGTGGCAGGGGCTGGATGGCTGCGGCGCAACACGGCGCGCAGGCGCGCGGTCAGCTCGCGCGGGTCGCACGGCTTGGCCAGGTAGTCGTCGGCGCCCAGTTCAAGGCCCAGGATACGGTCCAGCGGCTCGCCGCGGGCCGACAGCATCACCACGGGCAGGTCGGCATGCTCACTGCGCAGGCGCTTGAGCAGTTCAAGCCCGCTACCGTCGGGCAGCATCACATCCAGTACTACGGCCGCTGGCGCACGGTCGGCCAAGGCCTGGCGTGCAGCCTGGCCATCGTGGCAGGCCCGCACGGTGAACCCTTCCTGGGTCAGCCAGCTGCTGAGCAGCTCGCACAGCTCCTGGTCGTCATCAATCAGTAACAGCTCGCTCATGACTCACTCAATTCAACCATTGACGGCGATGCGTTGGTCCGCCAGCCGCAAAGATACCCCAGTCTTGAGGTCTGCTGCCAACTGGCGATACCGAGCACGCCTTCTAGGCGAGGTGTTTCAAGGCAGCACTTGCTTGAAGGGCTTGACCACGACCTGATCGTAGACGCCTGCAGCGATGTACGGATCGGCATCGGCCCAGGCTTGGGCGGCGCTCAGGGATTCGAACTCGGCCACGATCAGGCTGCCGCTGAAGCCGGCCTCGCCTGGGTCGTTGCTGTCGATGGCTGGGTGCGGCCCGGCCAGTACCACGCGGCCTTGGGCCTTGAGCTGCTGGAGGCGCTCGATGTGGGCCGGGCGTGCAGCCAAGCGTTTTTCCAGGGAGTTGGCGACGTCGCTGGCAATGATGGCGTAGAGCATGTCAGTCCTTGGGTTTGGAGGCAGAGGAGGTATCTTGCAGATGGCGCGACAGGTACAGCCCTTGGGCCACCAGGAACAGCACGGTCATGCCCAGGCTGCCGAACACCTTGAAGTCGACCCAGAACGCCGGGAAGGTAAAAGCGACGAACAGGTTGGCGGCGCCGCAGAACAGGAAGAACGCGATCCAGGCGAGATTCAGGCGGGCCCAGATGGCATCGGGCAAGGTCAGCGCGTGGCCCATGATGCGCTTGATCAGTACCCGGTCGCCTATGAAGTGGCTACCGGCGAAGGCCAGGGCGAACAGCCAGTTCACCACGGGCGCCTTCCACTTGAGGAAGGTTTCGCTGTGAAAGGCCAGGGTCAGGCCGCCAAACACCAGGCAGGCGACCAGCGTCAGCCACTGGCCTTTCTCAAGCTTGCGCTGGCGCAGGAACAATGCGCCGTATACCACCAGCGAGCTGATGATCAGCATGGCAGTGGCACTGTAGATACCACCGAATTCGAAGCTGTGTCCGGCCAGCTCGACAGGCCGTGGATCCAGTTTGTAGACGATGAAGAACAGCAGCAGCGGGATGAAATCGATGAATTGTTTCACAATGGCAGCCAGAACCGGGATGTGACGGCATAATAACAAACATCGAATCCAGCGAAAGCGCTACTCCATGAATGTTGATCTGCACTGTCACAGCACGGCCTCCGACGGCGCCTTGTCGCCTTCGGCCCTGGTCGCCCGGGCCTTCGAGCACGGGGTGCGTACGCTGGCGCTCACCGACCACGATACCCTCGAAGGCCTGGCCGAGGCCCGGCAGGCCTGCCGTGAGCACGGCATGCAATGGGTCAGCGGCGTCGAGCTGTCCTGTACCTGGGGCGGCGCAACCATTCACATACTCGGTTACAACTTTCCCGTGGACGCTCCGCCCTTGCTGGCAGCGATCGAGGCCCTGCACCGTGGCCGCTGGTTGCGTGCCGAGGAAATCGACAGGCGCCTGGCGGCCAAGGGCATGCCTGGGACGCTGGCAGGTGCCCGGCAAATCCAGCAGGCGCTCGGTGACAGTGGCAATGCCCCGGCCCGGCCACACTTTGCCGATTATCTGGTGCGTGCCGGCCACGTCAAAGACCGTGGCGAGGCCTTCCGCAAGTGGCTCGGCGCCGGCAAACTCGGTGACGTCAAGCAACATTGGCCATCACTGGAGGAAACCGTTGCCACCCTGCGCCAGTCCAACGCATGGGTGAGCCTGGCGCATCCCATGCATTACGAGCTGACGCGCAGCAAGCGCAGGCGCCTGATTGCCGACTATATTCAGGCAGGCGGGCAGGCGCTTGAAGTGGTCAATGGGATGATGCCGGCCGAGCAGGTGGGCACTTTGTCCATCCTCACCCGTGAGTTCGGGCTGCTGGCAAGTGCTGGCAGTGACTTCCATGGCCCCGGCACCTGGGGCGAAATCGGTGCCTATCGGCCTTTGCCCGAGGACCTGCCACCTGTGTGGCACCGTTTCAGCCATGAACAGCCATTGCCGGTTTGAACAGGACGACGACGTGAGCCAATTTTTCCAGATTCACCCGGAAAACCCACAGCCGCGGCTGATACGCCAGGCGGTCGAGATCATTCGCAAGGGTGGGGTCGTGGTCTACCCGACCGACTCGGCGTATGCACTGGGTTGCCAGATCGGTGACAAGTCAGCCATCGAGCGGGTGCGCCGTTTGCGTGGGCTGGACAAGACCCACAACTTCACCCTCATGTGCTGCGACATGTCGCAGCTGGGCTTGTATGCCAAGGTCGATACCGGCACCTTCCGGCTGCTCAAGGCCCATGTGCCGGGGCCGTACACCTTCATTCTCAACGGCACCCGCGAAGTGCCGCGCCTGCTGTTGCATGAAAAACGCCGCACCATCGGCTTGCGCGTGCCGGACCATGCCATCACCCTTGCACTGCTTGCCGAGCTGGGTGAACCCTTGATGAGCGTGAGCCTGATCCTGCCTGACGACGCCGAACCCATGACCGATCCCTACGAAATCCGCCAGCGCCTGGAACACCATGTCGACCTGGTGATCGATGGCGGCTACGGTGACCTCAAGGCCTCGACCATCATCGACCTGTCAGGCGATGAGCCCGAGCTGATTCGCGAAGGCTGCGGCGACCCCGCTCCGTTCATGGTCAATGCGTGACCGCCGAGCCATTCACCCAGGCAACGGCTGCGCCTGCCGAGCTGCCAGGCCAGTTGCAGCTGGCACTGGTCTACGGCGAGGCCGTGACCGAGCTGCCGCTGGACTTGTACATACCCCCCGATGCCCTGGAGGTCATTCTCGAAGCGTTTGAAGGGCCGCTGGACCTGCTGCTGTACCTGATTCGCAAGCAGAACATCGACATCCTCGATATCCCGGTGGCAGAAATCACTCGTCAGTACATGGGCTACGTCGAGTTGATGAAAACCGTGCGCCTTGAGCTGGCTGCCGAGTACCTGGTGATGGCCGCCATGCTGGCTGAAATCAAGTCGCGCATGCTGCTGCCGCGCAGCGTCACGGTCGAGGAGGAGGAGGGCGACCCGCGCGCCGAGCTGATCCGACGCCTCCAGGAGTATGAACGCTTCAAGGCAGCCGCCGAGGGCCTGGACGGGTTGCCCAGGGTCGGTCGTGACCTGGTCGTGCCGTGCCTGGAGGCGCCCCAGGCAAAGGTACGTAAACTGTTGCCGCAGGTCAGCCTGCCGGAGCTGCTGGCATCCATGGCCGAAGTGATGCGCCGCAACGACCTGTTCGAAAGCCACCAGATCAGCCGAGAGACCCTTTCGACCCGAGAGCGCATGGGGCAGGTGCTGGAACGCTTGAAAGACGGAGGTTTCGTAGCCTTCATCGATCTGTTCGCTCCCGATGAAGGCAAGCTGGGGGTGGTGGTCACGTTCATGGCTGTGTTGGAACTGGTAAAGGAAAGCCTCGTCGAACTGGTGCAAAATGAAGCCTTTGCCGCCATCCATGTGCGGTTACGCCCTGCTCCTGCTGAAGACGCCCATGAACCTGAATGACCCCCGCGACCTGGCTCCGTTGATCGAAGCCTTTCTGCTGGCCTCCGGCAAGCCACAATCGCTCGAGCGCCTGTACGAGCTGTTCGAGGAGCCCGAGCGGCCCGAGCCGAAGGCATTCAAGCGCGCACTCGAGGTGCTGGGCAAGTCGTGCGCCGGTCGTGCGTTCGAGCTCAAGGAAGTGGCCAATGGTTATCGGCTGCAGATTCGCGAGGATTACGCCCCTTGGGTCGGCCGGCTGTGGGAAGAGCGCCCGCAGCGCTACTCCCGGGCGCTGCTCGAGACCCTGGCGCTGATCGCCTATCGCCAGCCCATCACCCGTGGCGAAATCGAGGACGTGCGTGGCGTGGCGGTCAACAGCAACATCGTCAAGACGTTGGTCGAGCGCGAGTGGATACGCGTGGTGGGCCACCGGGAAGTGCCCGGGCGGCCGGCCCTGTTCGCCACGACCAAGGCGTTTCTGGATCATTTCAACCTCCGCAGCCTGGATGAGCTGCCAGCACTGGCCGAATTGCGCGAGATGGAGCCCGAGCCCTTGCTCGACCCGGACGACGCCCCGGTACCGGCTCACCTGCAGGCCCTGGCCGACGCCAGCCTGGGCGAGGACGAAGAGGCTGAGCCGGTCAAGGACGAGACCAGCTTTCGCAGCCTGCTCGTGGAGCTCGACGCCATGGAGCAGGGCCTCAAGACCGATTTCGACGACGTGCTCCAGCACGACCCTGGTGCCGAAGCATCGCTGGAGGGGGAGCAGAACGAGCAGGCCTGAACGCCGCAACGCCATCTGCTGTGGCCAGGGGCCTGGCCGTCGACCAGGGCCCGCCTGGCAGAAAGTCCTGGCAAGGGGTGTAAAAGCTTCTACCCTCCCATGCATTCATGCGGCGAACCACGTATGATGCGCGGCCTTTTGGCGCGTTCGTTGCCAGAAACCTGTTTTCATTCCTACACCGGGAGGTGCCCAGATGAGTGAGCAAGACCTGCAAGATACCCAGATCACCCCACCTGTTGGCGAGAAGCTGCAGAAAGTCCTCGCGCGCATTGGCGTGGGCTCGCGCCGTGACGTCGAGGCCTGGATCAGCCAGGGCCGCATCAAGGTCAACGGCGTTGCAGCCACCCTTGGCCAGCGCGTCGACCTGCATGACGCCATTGCTGTGGACGGCAAGCTGATCAAGCGTGAAGAGGCGGCCGAGGCGACGCGCCGGGTGATCATGTACAACAAGCCCGATGGCGAGATCTGCACCCGCGACGACCCGGAAGGTCGCCCGACCGTGTTCGATCGCCTGCCACGCCCCAAGGAAGGTCGCTGGATCAACATCGGCCGTCTGGACATCAACACCACCGGTCTGCTGCTGTTCACCACCGACGGTGAGCTGGCCAACCGCCTGATGCACCCGTCGTACGAAATGGACCGCGAATACGCCGTGCGCGTACGTGGGGAAGTGGACGACGAGATGCTCGAGCGCCTGAAGGCGGGTGTCATGCTCGAGGACGGCCCGGCCAAGTTCACCGACATCCAGAAGGCACCAGGCGGCGAAGGCTTCAACCACTGGTACCACTGCGTGGTGATGGAAGGCCGTAACCGTGAGGTGCGTCGCCTGTGGGAGTCGCAGGGCATGGTGGTCAGCCGCCTGAAGCGTGTGCGCTTTGGCCCGGTTTTCCTCAACTCGGACTTGCCCATGGGCCGCTGGCGTGAAATGACCCAGGGTGAAATTGACATCCTGGCGGCCGAGGTGGGCTTGCAGCCCGTGGCGTTGCCGGCCATGAAGCTCAAGGCCAAGGACAAGATGGAGCGCCTGCAGCGCAAATCGTCCCGCCCCCTGGGCCGTGGTGAGCGCGTGCGTAGCCTGCGCCCAGCCCAGGACGGCGCAGCGGCCGGCGAGCGCCCAGCACGCCCGGCGCGCGAAGAGTCGCCGCGCAAAGGCAACCGTGGCAGCGCAGTGGCCGAGCGCCCGAGCGAAATGCGCAAGCGCCCGGCCAAGCCCGAGGGTGACAAGCCAGCTGGCCGTGGTCGCGGCAAGCCGCGCGGCTGAGCCTGCGGGGCCATCATGATGGCCCTTGCCTGTGTACCGACGCTGAACACATTGGGGCTGCTGCGCAGCTCATTGCCGGCAAGCCGGCTTCTGCACTAGGCGAGTAACTCGCGATGAGCAGGAGTCAGTTGGCTGACGATGGGGCGCGAAGCGGCCCCAATGTGCAACCAGCTACCTGAACTGCGCTCCTGTCCAGATGCAACCCACCAGACGGTGCAATTCGGCTGCTCTCGCGCAATTCATGGACCGAGCGTAACCCATTGGGCGAAAAGCCATTTCGTTCGTTTGGCAACTTAGATTGCCAGCTTGTAAGGATTTTTTTACAAGCATCGACCAATTCTCGCAGCAAATCGGAAAACTTCCCCGGGCGTAAAGAAAGCTTGCCGGAGCATGGGTGCTCGATTGCGCCGTCAGCCACATCCCTGTCTTGCCTAAACCCCCCGCCCCAGGGTGTTATAGCCCTCATTGCCCCGTGCAACAGCCCGCCGCAGAGCCGGTTGATAAAACAACAATTGGAGGCGCCATGTACGCCGATCACCTCGCCCACAAAGGCCATTACCTCAGGAACGCTGCGTTTTTTCCGCCGGAAACCACGCAACGCGTTGACGCCTGCGCGCTCGCAGGGTTATACAGTGCGCCGCGTTTTACCTGTGACCCCCTTGCGTACCGCGCACTCCTGACCCCGCCCGGTTGACTCGACCGCGCAGTTGCACCCTCAGGAAACAAGGTGACCACCTTGCCCATTCCGCTGCGCCACGAGCGCGGTGGGTCCGATTCCGTCACAGATAAAAACAATGCAGGTGACTTCGTTCATGAGTGGACACGACAAGCATTCAGGCGAGCTCAAGCGGGGCCTGAAGAACCGCCATATTCAGTTGATCGCCCTGGGGGGCGCCATCGGCACCGGCCTGTTCCTGGGGTCGGCAGGCGTGATGAAATCCGCCGGGCCTTCGATGATTCTGGGCTACGCGATCTGTGGCTTCATCGCTTTCATGATCATGCGCCAGTTGGGCGAAATGATCGTCGAGGAGCCCGTGGCCGGATCGTTCAGCCATTTCGCCCATACCTACTGGGGGGGCTTTGCCGGCTTCCTGTCGGGCTGGAACTGCTGGGTGCTGTACATCCTGGTGGGCATGTCCGAACTGTCCGCGGTGGGCAAGTACGTGCACTACTGGTGGCCGGAAATCCCTACCTGGGTGACAGCCGCTGCCTTCTTCGTGCTGATCAACGCCATCAACCTGATGAACGTGAAGTTCTTCGGCGAAGCCGAGTTCTGGTTTGCCATCATCAAGGTGGTGGCCATTGTCAGCATGATCGGCCTGGGTGCCTACCTGCTGACCAGCGGCAGCGGCGGGCCTGATGCGACCGTGGCCAACCTGTGGTCGCACGGTGGCTTCTTCCCCCATGGAGTCAGTGGCCTGGTGATGGCCCTGGCGTTCATCATGTTCTCGTTCGGGGGGCTGGAGATGCTCGGCTTCACGGCCGCAGAAGCTGACAAGCCCAAGACCGTGATCCCCAAGGCCATCAACCAGGTCATCTACCGTATCCTGATCTTCTACGTCGGCGCCTTGGTGATCCTGTTGTCGCTCACGCCATGGGACACCTTGGTCGCCAGCATCGATGCCTCCGGCGGCAGCTACGGCAGCAGCCCGTTCGTGCAGGTGTTCTCGTTGCTGGGCAGCGATGTGGCCGCCAACCTGCTGAACTTCGTGGTCCTGACCGCGGCCTTGTCGGTGTACAACAGCGGCACCTACTGCAATGCCCGCATGCTGCTGGGCATGGCCGAGCAGGGCGATGCGCCGGCTGCCCTGGCCAAGGTCGACAAGCGTGGCGTACCGGTGCGTTCGATTCTGGTGTCGGCGGCCGTGACCCTGATCGCCGTGCTGCTCAACTACCTGATGCCTTCCAGCGCGCTGGAGCTGCTGATGTCGCTGGTCGTGGCCACCCTGGTGATCAACTGGGCCATGATCAGCTACTCGCACCTCAAGTTCCGCCAGCACCTCAACCGCACGGGCCAGAAACCCCTGTTCAAGGCGCTGTGGTACCCCTATGGCAACTATGTGGTGCTGGCGTTCGTGGTCCTGATCCTGGGCATCATGCTGCAGATTCCGGGTATCCAGGTTTCCGTCTACGCCATTCCGGTCTGGTTGCTCTGCATGTTCGTCGCTTATGCCATCAAGTCACGGCGCAAGGGCGTTGTCCCTGAGGCCATTGGCAGCACCGCCAAATAAGCATCGTACAGCCGCATGCGAAACCCGAAGCGTTGCCCGCTTCGGGTTTCTTCTTTTCTGCGTGTCAGATTTGTTCCAGCAGCCACGCCCTGAACGCCCGCAGCGACGGTAGCGCCTCGTTACGCGGTGGATAGATCAGGTAATAACTGCGCTGACTGGCGAATGCCAGGCCTGGGCTGTACAGCGCTCCTTTGGCCAGCTCGTCTTCCACGAGCACGCGGGGCACCAGGCCCACCCCAATCCCCGCCTGCACGGCCTGAATCAAGTGCGAGGTCAACTCGAAGCTGGGGCCCAGGCGCATGCTTCGGTGGGGCAGGCCGTGGTGCGAGAACCATTCACCCCAGGCATGGGGGTTGTTGGCCACGTTCAACAGCAACTGCTCGCTGATGCGAATGGGGCTCCAGTGCGGTTGTTCGTTGGCGGCCTGCGCCGGGAGAATCACCAGCAGCTCCTCGGCATGCAGGCGATGGCTGATCAGCCCCGGCAGGTCACGGCTGGCCACGCCAATGGCGGCGTCGATCTCGCTGGTGTCGAAGTCGATGGCTTCGATCCGCGAATGCAAGTGTACGAGCATGCCAGGGTGCGCCTTGTAGAAGTCGTTCAGGCGCGGCAACAGCCATTTGGAGCCAAAGGTGGGCAGGGTGGCCAGGCGCAGCGTGCCGACCCCGGACTGGTAGGCCAGCGCCTGGAGGGTCGCGCCCCGAATGCGGCCCAGTGCTTCGCTGAGCTCGCGCTGGTACAGCCGGCCGACGTCCGTCAACCGTACCTGGCGACCCTCGCGGCGAAACAGGGTAAGGCCCAGTTGCTGTTCCAGCGCCTGAACCTGCCGGCTGACCGCGCTCTGGGTCAGCGACAGTTCAGTGGCGGCGCGGGTGTAGCTCTGGTGCCTGGCGGCTGCCTCGAAGGCCAGCAGCAGGGACATGGACGGGGTCAGGTGGCGGTAATTCATTCATGAAAGTCATCGATAGCGGCAGGATTATCCGTTTGCCCCTGGCGCAAAACTACAGGAACATTGCCACATACGTCACTGTTGCCGGCGCCACCCATGCCGCCACGACATCTTTCCCGTGAATCAGCCCTATTCCGAGGCCGTCCATCGATGATCGCCCAGCTGCCTACCGTTGCACCTGACGCCGACTATCCGGCATTTCTCCAAGCCCTGCGTGACAGTGGTTTCCGTGGCCAGATCAGCGCCGACTACGGTACCCGAACCGTCCTGGCCACCGACAACTCCATCTACCAGCGTCTGCCGCAGGCCGCGGTGTTCCCCCTGGACGCCGATGACGTGGCGCGGGTCGCCACGCTGATGGGCGAGCCGCGTTTCCAGTCGATCAAACTGACCCCGCGCGGCGGCGGCACGGGCACCAATGGCCAGTCGTTGACCGATGGCGTGGTCGTGGACCTGTCGCGGCACATGAACGGCATTCTTGAAATCAATGCCGAGCAGCGTTGGGTGCGGGTGCAGGCGGGTGTGGTCAAGGACCAGCTCAACGCCGCCCTCAAACCCCATGGCTTGTTCTTTGCGCCTGAACTGTCCACGTCGAACCGGGCGACCGTGGGTGGCATGATCAACACCGACGCCAGCGGGCAGGGCAGTTGCACCTATGGCAAAACGCGCGACCATGTGCTTGAGCTGCACAGCATCCTGCTCGGGGGGGAACGCCTGCACAGCCTGCCGCTCGACGAAGAGGCGCTGCAGGCTGCGTGTACGGCGCCCGGTCGCGTGGGTCAGGTGTACCGCACGGCCCTGGATATCTGCGATACCCAGGCTGAACTCATCCGCACCACCTTTCCCCCGCTCAATCGCTGCCTGACCGGCTACGACCTGGCGCACCTGCGCGACGAGCAGGGCCGCTTCAACCTCAACAATGTGCTGTGCGGCGCCGAGGGGTCGCTGGGGTATGTGGTCGAGGCCAAGCTCAACGTGCTGCCGATTCCCAAGTATGCCGTCCTGGTGAACGTACGGTACGCAAGCTTCATGGACGCGCTGCGCGATGCCAATGCCTTGATGGCGCAGCGGCCGCTGTCCATCGAGACCGTCGATTCCAAAGTGCTCGGGCTGGCGATGAAGGACATCGTCTGGCACAGCGTGGCCGAGTATTTCCCGGCCGACCCCGAGCGCCCCACGCTGGGCATCAACCTGGTCGAGTTCTGCGGTGATGACACCATCGAGGTCAACGCCAAGGTCCAGGCGTTTATCGATCACTTGCGCGCCGACACCAGCGTCGAGCGTCTCGGCCATACGCTGGCCGAGGGCGCTGAGGCGGTGACCCGCGTCTACGCCATGCGCAAGCGCTCGGTCGGCCTGCTGGGCAATGTCGAAGGCGAAGTGCGGCCGCAGCCCTTCGTCGAGGATACGGCGGTGCCACCGGAAAAACTCGCCGACTACATCGCCGAGTTCCGTGCCTTGCTCGACGGCTACGGGTTGGCGTACGGCATGTTCGGCCACGTCGATGCCGGCGTGCTGCACGTGCGCCCCGCGCTGGACATGAAGGACCCGGCTCAGGCGGCCTTGGTCAAGCCTGTCTCCGATGCGGTGGCTGCGTTGACCCGTCGCTACGGCGGTTTGTTGTGGGGCGAGCATGGCAAGGGCCTGCGTTCTGAGTACGTGCCCGAGTATTTTGGCGAGCTGTACCCGGCACTGCAGCGCCTCAAAGGCGCGTTCGACCCGCACAACCAGCTCAACCCCGGCAAGATCTGCACACCGCCCGGTGCCAGCGAGGGCCTGACCAAGGTCGATGGCGTGACCTTGCGTGGCGAGTTGGACCGCACCATCGATGAGCGGGTCTGGCAGGCCTATGGCAGCGCCGTGCATTGCAACGGCAACGGTGCCTGCTACAACTACGACCCGAACGACGCCATGTGCCCGTCGTGGAAGGCGACTCGTGAACGTCGGCACTCGCCCAAAGGGCGGGCTTCGCTCATGCGCGAGTGGTTGCGCCTGCAGGGTGATGCGGGCGTGGATGTATTGGAGGTGGCGCGCAAGCCGGTTTCATGGATCAAAGAGCTGCCTGCGCGGTTGCGCAACGAGCGGGCGCGGCGCCAGGGTCAGGCTGACTTTTCCCATGAAGTTTATGACGCAATGGCTGGCTGCCTGGCCTGCAAGTCCTGCGCAGGGCAGTGCCCGATCAAGGTCAACGTACCTGATTTTCGCTCGCGTTTTCTCGAGCTGTACCACACCCGGTACCAGCGCCCTCTGCGTGACTACTTGATCGGCTCGCTGGAGTTCACCATCCCCTATCTGGCCCATGCGCCTGGTCTGTACAACGCGGTGATGAGCTCGAAATGGGTCAGCCGCCTGCTGGCCGAGCAGGTAGGCATGGTCGATAGCCCGTTGATCAGCCGTTTCAACTTCCAGGCGACCCTGACACGCTGTGGCGTGGGCATGGCTACGGTGCCGGCGCTGCGCGAACTGACGCCTGCCCAGCGCGAGCGCAGCATCGTGCTGGTGCAAGATGCCTTCACCCGTTACTTCGAGACGCCGTTGCTGTCGGCATTCATCGACTTGGCGCATCGCCTGGGCCACAAGGTTTACTTGGCACCGTACAGTGCCAATGGCAAGCCACTGCATGTTCAGGGCTTTCTGGGTGCCTTCGCCAAGGCCGCCGTGCGCAATGCCGCCCAGCTCAAGGCGTTGGCTGACTGCGGCGTACCGTTGGTCGGGCTGGATCCGGCCATGACCCTCGTCTATCGCCAGGAATACCTGAAAGTGCCTGGGCTCGAGGGGTGCCCCACTGTGCTGTTGCCTCAGGAATGGCTGTTGGGCGCACTGCCCGAGCAAGCGGCAGGGTGCACGTCCACCTTCCGTCTGATGGCCCATTGCACCGAGAAGACCAACGCCCCTGCCAGTACCCGGCAGTGGGAGCAGGTGTTCGAACGCATTGGGCTCAAGCTGATCACCGAGGCCACCGGCTGCTGCGGCATGTCAGGTACCTATGGGCACGAGGCGCGTAATCAGCAGACCTCAAAGAACATCTTCGAACAGTCCTGGGCGCTGAAACTGGATAAGGAGGGGGAGCCATTGGCGACCGGTTATTCCTGCCGCAGCCAGGTCAAGCGCATGGCTGGGCGGCCGATGCGTCATCCATTGGAAGTGGTGTTGCAGTACGCCAGGGGCTGAAGGGAAACTTGCTCGACCGAGCGGTGTGAAAACGTGCTGAAACGCAAGGCGCCATATCAGCCGTTTTCACACAGCCAGTGCGCGCGGTCTAGTCCTGGTCGGCGCTGGTCTGATCGTCACCTTCCTGCTCGAGAGCAGGTGCCGAGTCAGCGTGGGCGGTAACGGTGGGCTCTTCTGGGTTCAGGCTTGGGAAGGGAAGATTCGGGATCTCATGCATCTCGTCGTTCCTCGCAAGTGTGAGTGAAAAGGCTGCGCCAGGCGCGTGTGAAGCTTCAAGAAGCTGGGGCAGGATACACAAGTCTGGATGACAGTTTGGCTTTTTTCCTACGCCCGGTTAGCCCAGCGGATCGATCAACTCAGGTCATGCCGCAGGCTCAAGGCTGTTCTGGCTGCATAAAAAGGCGTGACCGACGGCCACGCCCGTGTGAGCCCCGCGACTGAAGCCCTGGGCAGTTTACTTGCGCCCTTCGGCCGTCTCGGCCACTTTGTCGGTGCGTGCGCACATGATGAAGTCGTTACGGTGCAGGCCCTTGATCGAGTGGCTCCACCAGGTGACGGTCACCTTGCCCCACTCGGTCAGCAGTCCCGGGTGATGCCCTTCGGCCTCGGCAATTTCCCCGACGGCGTTGGTGAACGCCAGGGCATGCTTGAAATTCTTGAACAAGAATACGCGCTCAAGCTCCATGTGGCCGTCACGCACTTCGATGTTCCAGTCCGGAATTTCGCGAATCAGCTCGGCCAGCTCCTGCTCGCTGACTTTTGGTGCATCGGCGCGGCAGGCTTCGCAGTGGGCTTGGTTCAAGGCATTCATACGTTGTTATCCATGTGGCGTTGTGAGTGGCAAGCAGCGTTCAAGCGGCAGCCTTGGGTGGAAACTTTGGCGCGTGCAAGCCTAGCTGCTGGGCTTGCGCGACCATGCCCACGATGTCTTCGTGAGCAAGGTCGAACAGGCGCTTGAGCTGGGGCAGCACGAAGTACACCGGCTGCAGAATGTCGATCCGATAAGGGGTGCGCATGGCCTCGATGGGGTCGAAGGCCTGATGCTCGGGTTCGCCAGACAGGCTGTAGACCGTCTCCTTGGGCGAGGACAGAATGCCACCGCCGTAGATCTTGCGGCCGTTGGGTGTGTCCATCAGGCCGAATTCGATGGTCATCCAGTACAGGCGCGCCAGATAGACGCGCTGCTCCTTGGTGGCGGCCAGGCCCAGCTTGCCGTAGGTATGGGTGAATTCGGCAAACCAGGGGTTGGTCAGCAGCGGGCAGTGGCCGAAGATTTCGTGAAAGATGTCCGGTTCCTGGAGGTAGTCCAGTTCTTCGGGCGTGCGAATGAACGTTGCCACCGGGAAGCGCTTGCTGGCAAGCAGCTCGAAGAAGGTCTGGAACGGAATCAATGCCGGAACCCGTGCGACCTGCCAGCCGGTGGTTGCCCCCAGCACCTTGTTGATCTCACCTAGCTGCGGGATGCGGTCATGAGGCAGCTTCAACTGCTCGATACCGTCGAGGTATTCCTGACAGGCACGCCCTTCGATCACCTTCAGTTGGCGGGTGATCAACGTGTTCCACACGCCATGCTCCTGCTGCGGGTAATCGATGAACCCCTGCGCATCAGGCTCGCGTGCCACATAGTGGGTGTGCTTCATGGAGGTCTCCTGATCAGCTCTTGTCGTTATGTACAGGTAGGCATCAGAAATAACCCGTTAATGCACAGTGCACATCTACTCATGGAGGGGATAGGGCCCAGGCGGGCACGCTATTTTGTAAGGATAATTTTACAAAACCCCTGAATTGTCCCAACATCAAGCTCCTGCAATGATCATCAGCGGTCATTTCGTAAGAATTCCTTTACAAGTTTTCCGCTCAGGCGGGAAGTTTTTGCCAGGCGTATCCCTTATGCGTATCAAAGTGCACTGCCAGAACCGTATCGGGATTCTGCGCGACATCCTCAACCTGTTGGTCGACTACGGCATCAACGTCTTGCGGGGCGAAGTAGGGGGTGACCATGGCAACGCCATCTACCTGCATTGCCCGAACCTCATCAACCTCCAGTTCCAGGCCCTGCGCCCCAAGTTCGAGGCCATCACGGGCGTGTTCGGCGTCAAGCGCGTGGGGCTGATGCCCAGCGAGCGCCGGCACATGGAACTCAATGCGCTGCTTGGGGCGCTGGAGTTTCCCGTGCTCTCGATCGACATGGGTGGCAGCATCGTGGCGGCAAACCGGTCGGCGGCCCAATTGCTGGGGGTGCGGGTCGACGAAGTGCCCGGCCTGCCACTGGCTCGCTACGTGGACGACTTCGACTTGCCGGAACTGGTGCGCAGCAACAAGTCGCGTATCAACGGTCTGCGGGTACAGGTTAAGGGCCATGTGTTCCTGGCCGACATCGCGCCGTTGCAGTCCGAGCACGATGACAGCGAAGCGTTGGCTGGCGCCGTGCTCACCCTGCACCGCGCCGATCGCATCGGTGAACGTATCTACAATGTGCGCAAGCAGGAGTTGCGGGGGTTCGACAGCATTTTCCAGAGCTCACGCCTGATGGCTGCCGTTGTCCGTGAAGCAAGGCGAATGGCGCCGCTGGATGCGCCGCTGTTGATCGAAGGGGAGACCGGCACCGGCAAGGAGCTTCTGGCCAGGGCGTGCCACCTGGCGAGCCCGCGTGGGCAGTCGCCGCTGATGGCGCTCAACTGTGCCGGCTTGCCTGAGTCGATGGCCGAGACCGAGCTGTTCGGCTACGGGCCGGGCGCCTTCGAAGGTGCCCGCGCCGAAGGCAAGCTGGGGCTGCTGGAGCTGACAGCCGGCGGCACGCTGTTTCTCGATGGCGTGGCTGAAATGAGCCCGCGGCTTCAGGTGAAGTTGTTGCGGTTCTTGCAGGACGGATGTTTTCGCCGTGTGGGTAGCGACGAGGAGGTCTATCTGGATGTACGGGTGATCTGCGCCACGCAGGTGGACCTGTCCGAGCTCTGTGCCCGGGGCGAATTCCGCCAGGACTTGTACCACCGGCTCAACGTGCTGTCGTTGCACATTCCGCCCTTGCGCGAATGCATGGATGGTCTTGATGGGCTGGTGCAGTATTTTCTCGATCAGGCCAGTCGGCAGATCGGATGCGCCATGCCTCGCCTGGCGCAAGGGGCGATGCAAAAGTTGGCCAGCTATGATTGGCCCGGTAACGTTCGGCAGTTGGAAAACGTGGTATTCCAGGCGGTGTCGTTATGTGAAAACGGTGTGGTCAAGAGTGAGCATGTGCGGTTACCCGATTATGGCGTGCGACAGCCGTTGGGGGATTTTTCACTGGACGGTGCATTGTCCGATATTGTCGGGCGTTTTGAAAAAGCTGTATTGGAAAGTTTGCTCAAGGAGTTTCCAAGCAGCCGAGCATTGGGCAAGCGCTTGGGCGTATCGCACACGACCATTGCCAATAAGTTAAAAGATTATTCACTTGGAAAATCAGCAGGGCACTGATTGGACTGTACTCAGGGTAGTGTTCTGTCGCTTTTAACTTTCAGTATTACTTGTGTGCAGACGGCCGCGAAGGGGGTCATTCGGCCCCCTTGGTCGCCGCGCTGTCAGCCGTTGGAGCAGCCGTTGCCCATCACGCGGTATTCCAGCACGTGGGTGTGGCCCTGCGAGTCGGCATAGGTCATGCGAGCGGGCACTACGCCGCAGACATTGGGGATTTCACTCATGGAAATGACGTGGTCGATGTCCAGGTGTTGCGAGTAACTGTACTGTTCAACCGGTGCCTGTTCGGCGGCCTGGGCTTCGTCGGCCATGGCCGTCCCGCACAGACTGCCCAGCAGTACTACCATTAAAGCTTTCATGTTTTATCTGCCTATTTAAGGTCGTGACGGTGCGCGCCGTGCGTGAGGCACTACGACAACCGTTAAGGTATTGATCAAGTTTGCAGAGAAGTGACAGTTGCCTTCGTGGGGGCGGTTACAGGTTGTCAATCTTCTTGCCGTTGCTGGCGAGATCAATTCTAGAACTGTGACCCAGGGTGAAACAGTGGGGCTTTTGATAAAGTCTGTTGGTGAAATTGGTAATAATCCACGGCCTGCACCTTGCAAGGCAGCACAATGCCCGCGCTTGAGCGGTTGCGACCCGATCGACTGGCAAATTACTACCAACGTCGAATGGCGGTTATCGCTCTGGTACAGTTACATCGGTCCCATACAAAAACAACTATTACACCGAGGTAAACACGATGAGTGCGGCTCCACTGTATCCCGTTCGTCCCGAGATCGCGGCCACTACCCTGACAGACGAGGCCACCTACAAGGCCATGTACCAGCAGTCGGTGATCAACCCGGACGGCTTCTGGCGTGAGCAGGCCCAGCGCATCGACTGGATCAAGCCCTTCACCAAGGTCAAGCAGACTTCCTTCGATGACCACCACGTGGACATCAAATGGTTTGCCGACGGCACTCTGAACGTTTCCTCCAACTGCCTGGACCGTCACCTGGAAGAGCGTGGCGATCAACTGGCCATTATCTGGGAAGGGGACGACCCCTCCGAGCACCGCAACATCACCTACCGCGAACTGCACGAGCAAGTGTGCAAGTTCGCCAACGCCTTGCGCGGGCAGGACGTGCACCGCGGCGATGTGGTCACCATCTACATGCCGATGATTCCCGAGGCTGTGGTCGCCATGCTGGCATGCGCCCGTATCGGTGCAATCCATTCGGTCGTATTCGGTGGGTTCTCGCCCGAGGCCCTGGCAGGGCGCATCATCGATTGCAAGTCCAAGGTGGTGATCACTGCTGACGAAGGCGTGCGCGGCGGTCGCCGTACACCGCTCAAGGCCAATGTCGACCTGGCACTGACCAACCCTGAAACCAGCAGCGTGCAGAAGATCATCGTCTGCAAGCGCACCGGCGGCGACATTGCCTGGCACCAGCACCGCGACATCTGGTACGAAGACCTGATGAAAGTGGCTTCCAGCCACTGCGCGCCGAAGGAAATGGGGGCTGAGGAAGCCCTGTTCATCCTCTACACCTCCGGCTCGACCGGCAAGCCCAAGGGCGTGTTGCACACCACCGGTGGCTACCTGGTATACGCGGCGCTGACCCATGAGCGCGTGTTCGACTACCGTCCGGGCGAGGTGTACTGGTGCACCGCCGACGTCGGCTGGGTCACGGGCCACAGCTACATCGTCTACGGCCCGCTCGCCAACGGCGCCACCACCGTGTTGTTCGAAGGTGTGCCGAACTACCCGGACATCACCCGCGTGTCCAAGATCGTCGACAAGCACAAGGTCAATATCCTCTACACCGCACCCACCGCCATCCGCGCCATGATGGCCGAAGGGCAGGCGGCGGTAGACGGCGCCGACGGTTCCAGCCTGCGCCTGCTGGGCTCTGTGGGCGAGCCGATCAACCCCGAAGCCTGGAACTGGTACTACAAGACTGTGGGCAAGGAGCGTTGCCCGATCGTCGATACCTGGTGGCAGACCGAAACCGGCGGCATCCTCATCAGCCCATTGCCAGGTGCGACGGCGCTCAAGCCAGGCTCGGCCACGCGCCCGTTCTTTGGCGTAGTACCGGCCCTGGTGGACAACCTGGGCAACCTGATCGAAGGCGCGACCGAGGGCAACCTGGTGATCCTCGATTCATGGCCAGGCCAGTCGCGCTCGCTATACGGTGACCATGACCGGTTTGTCGATACCTACTTCAAGACGTTCCGGGGCATGTACTTTACCGGTGACGGCGCCCGCCGCGACGAGGACGGCTACTACTGGATCACCGGTCGCGTGGATGACGTGCTGAACGTCTCGGGCCACCGCATGGGCACCGCCGAGATCGAAAGTGCCATGGTGGCGCACGCCAAGGTGGCCGAGGCCGCGGTGGTGGGCGTGCCGCACGACATCAAGGGCCAGGGTATCTATGTCTACGTCACCCTCAATGCTGGCGTCGAGCCAAGCGAGCAACTGCGCCTTGAACTGAAGAACTGGGTGCGCAAGGAAATCGGCCCGATCGCCTCGCCGGATGTGATTCAGTGGGCACCCGGATTGCCAAAGACCCGTTCGGGCAAGATCATGCGCCGCATCCTGCGCAAGATTGCAACCGCCGAGTACGACGCGCTGGGTGACATCTCGACCTTGGCAGACCCAGGTGTCGTGCAGCACCTGATCGACACGCACAAGGCCATGAGCCTGGCCACGGCTTGACGGCACTGCGCGCGGTCCGAGATTCAAGCTTGACGGCAAGCTGATTGGGGGCGCGCCGCCAGTGCACCATCGTCCAGCTCAGGCCCCGCCGGGTTAACCGGCGGGGTTTTTGCTTTATAGACCGCTGGGCCTGTTACCCGGCAGTGATCGGTTACTTTTTTGTCACCAGCAATGCGCTATGGCGGGGCGCCTGGAAACACTTGGCGCTGTTTAGGGGCATTTTGGCTGTCTTGTAGAACGCTCCATCACGCTACACTTGCCGTCCCACAAGGGTTTGCCAATAATAGGCCCAGGATTTGCTAGATTCATGGGTTCAATTTCTTGCGCTTTTGCATATTCTGCATTGGCTGTCAACATCGCCCGCAGCGGTTTCAGGCGCTTCTGTAAGTAGTTGTCGCTTTGAAGAAATTTCGACTACCGGGCTGTCGTTAAAATGCCATTCACTCGCTCGTGGTCTGCGACCTTGGTCGAACCCTGCGCGGCTCGCGTTGTAACCATTCGCATATCGGGCAGCTGTTACCTGCCTTGTATTGCCCCGTACCGATGGAGTTACCTGATGAAGAAGCTCGCACTGCTTGGCGCCCTGGCGCTGTCCGTGTTTTCCCTGGTATCGCAGGCCGATGAAAAACCGCTGAAAATCGGTATCGAAGCGGCTTACCCTCCTTTTGCCTTCAAGCAGCCCGATGGCAGCATCGCCGGCTTCGACTACGACATCGGCAACGCCCTGTGCGAAGAGATGAAGGCCAAGTGCACCTGGGTCGAGCAGGAGTTCGACGGCCTGATTCCTGCGCTGAAAGTGCGCAAGATCGACGCCATCCTGTCTTCGATGTCCATCACCGAGGACCGCAAGAAGTCGGTGGACTTTACCAAGCGTTACTACCTCACCCCGGCGCGTCTGGTGATGAAGGAAGGTACCGCGGTCACCGACAGCCTCGATGAGCTCAAGGGCAAGAAGATTGGCGTGCAGCGTGGCTCGATCCACGATCGCTTCGCCAAGGAAGTGCTCGCGCCCAAAGGCGCCACCGTGGTGCCATACGGCACGCAGAACGAAATCTACCTGGACGTGGCGGCTGGTCGTCTGGACGGCACCGTGGCCGACGCCACGCTGTTGGAAGATGGCTTCCTCAAGACCGATGCCGGCAAGGGCTTCGCGTTCGTAGGCCCTGCTTTCACCGACGTGAAGTACTTCGGTGACGGCGTCGGCATTGCCGTGCGCAAGGGTGACAAGGCCAACGTCGATCGCATCAATGCGGCCATCGATGCCATCCGTGCCAATGGCAAGTACAAAGAGATCGAGAAGAAATACTTCAACTTCGACATCTACGGCCCAGACGCGAACTGAGTCAGCCGTCAATCGCTATGCAATGGTGCAAACAGCAGAAGCGCTGAGGTTTGCACCATTTTTCATTCTCTAGGTCGAGGACCTCAACATGTTGAAAGGCTATGGGGCAGTCATCCTCGATGGGGCGTGGCTGACGCTACAGCTTGCCCTTTCGTCGATGGCCCTGGCCATCGTGCTCGGCCTGATCGGCGTGGCGCTGCGCTTGTCGCCCGTGCGCTGGCTGGCCTGGCTGGGCGACCTGTATTCCACGGTCATTCGCGGCATACCGGATCTGGTACTGATCCTGCTGATCTTCTATGGCGGGCAGGACATCATCAACCGCGTGGCGCCGCTGGTGGGCTACGACGACTATATCGACCTGAACCCGCTGCTGGCAGGTATCGGTACGCTGGGCTTCATTTTCGGCGCCTACCTTTCGGAAACGTTCCGGGGTGCATTCCTGGGCATTCCAAAGGGCCAGGCCGAGGCGGGTGTCGCCTACGGCATGAATGCCCGGCAGGTGTTCTTCCGCATCCAGGTCCCGCAAATGATTCGCCTGGCGATTCCAGGCTTTACCAACAACTGGCTGGTGCTGACCAAGGCCACGGCGCTGATTTCGGTGGTCGGCCTGCAGGACATGATGTTCAAGGCCAAGCAGGCGGCCGATGCCACCCGTGAACCCTTCACCTTCTTCCTGGCAGTGGCCGCCTTGTACCTGGTGCTGACCAGCGTCTCGTTGCTGGCGCTGAAGTATCTGGAGCGCCGCTACTCGGTGGGTGTCAAGGTGACCGAATTATGATCTTCGACTACAACGTGGTCTGGGAAGCGTTGCCGATGTATTTCGACGGCCTGCTCACCACCCTCAAGCTGCTGGCAGTCTCGTTGTTCTTCGGCTTGCTGGCGGCCATTCCGCTGGGCTTGATGCGCGTGTCAAAGCGCCCGTGGGTCAACCTGCCGGCCTGGCTTTACACCTACGTCATACGTGGCACGCCCATGCTGGTGCAGCTGTTCCTGATCTACTACGGTCTGGCGCAGTTCGAGGCCGTCAGGGCCAGCGTGTTCTGGCCCTTGTTGTCCAGCGCAACCTTCTGCGCGTGCCTGGCCTTTGCCATCAACACCAGCGCCTATACCGCCGAGATCGTTGCCGGCAGCCTCAAAGCCACGCCCCATGGCGAGATCGAGGCGGCCAAGGCCATGGGCATGTCGCGCATGAAGATGTACCGACGCATCCTGCTGCCGTCTGCGCTGCGCCGTGCGCTGCCGCAATACAGCAATGAAGTGATCATGATGCTGCAAACCACCAGCCTGGCGTCGATCGTGACCCTGATCGACATCACCGGTGCCGCGCGCACGGTCAATGCCCAGTACTACCTGCCTTTCGAGGCCTACATCACGGCGGGCGTGTTCTACCTGTGCCTGACCTTCATCCTGGTGCGCCTGTTCAAGATGGCCGAACGCCGCTGGCTCGGCTACCTGGCGCCGCGCAAGCACTGACCGCTCTGTGAGAATCGACAGCATGTACAAACTCCAAGTCCAAGACCTGCACAAGCGCTACGGCAGCCATGAGGTCCTCAAGGGCGTTTCCCTGGCGGCCAAGGCAGGCGACGTCATCAGCATCATCGGCTCCAGTGGGTCGGGCAAGTCCACCTTCCTGCGCTGCATCAACCTGCTGGAGCAGCCCCATGCAGGCAAGATACTGCTCAACAACGAAGAGCTGAAACTGACCCCCGGCAAGGATGGCGCACTCAAGGCAGCTGATGCGCGCCAGCTGCAACGCATGCGCTCGCGCCTGGCGATGGTGTTCCAGCATTTCAACCTGTGGTCGCACATGACGGCGCTGGAGAACATCATTGAGGCGCCAGTGCATGTGCTGGGGGTCAGCCGCAAGGAGGCACTGGAGAAGGCCGAGCACTACCTTGAGAAGGTCGGGGTTGCCCACCGCAAGGATGCCTTCCCGGGGCACATGTCCGGTGGCGAGCAGCAACGTGTGGCCATTGCGCGCGCACTGGCCGTTGAACCAGAGGTCATGCTGTTCGACGAACCGACCTCGGCCCTGGACCCTGAACTGGTCGGCGATGTGCTCAAGGTGATGCAGGCACTGGCCCAGGAAGGCCGGACCATGGTGGTGGTGACCCACGAAATGGGTTTTGCCCGCGAGGTGTCCAACCAGTTGGTGTTCCTGCACAAGGGCCTGGTCGAAGAGACCGGCTGCCCCCGTGAGGTGCTGGCCAACCCGCGTTCGGAACGCCTGAAGCAGTTCCTGTCCGGCAGCCTGAAGTAAAAGCTGCTTTTTTGCACCACGATAGGGCATGCTGCGTGTCACGCGCAGCCTGACCCGGCGCATCGAATCGAACGATCTCAGGTTTCGGACCTTACCCTATGACCACCCAGCGAATTGGTTTTCTCATCTGGCCCAGCACCCGGCCACTGACCCTGGCGCTGGCCGAAGAAGTCCTGCAGGTGGCGCAGCGGGTCCATCCCGACGTGGTTTACGAAACCCTGTTCCTGCAAGCCGAAGCCCCGGTCGAAGGCAGCTGGCGCATGCCCGGCGAACCTTGGAACGGGCGCCTGGAAGGGTGCCACAAGCTGTTTTTGATGGCCGATGAGGCGCCGGGCAACATCGGGGCTGCGCTGTCGACGGCGCTCAAGCAATTGGCCCGCAGCGGCTGCATGATTGGCGGGCTGTCTGCCGGGGTCTACCCACTGGCCATGCTTGGCCTGCTCGACGGTTACCGCGCAGCCGTGCATTGGCGCTGGCAGGACGATTTTGCCGAGCGCTTCCCCAAGGTCATCGCCACTAGTCATCTATTCGACTGGGACCGTGATCGCCTGACGGCCTGCGGCGGTATGGCGGTCACCGACCTGTTGCTGGCAGTGCTGGCCCGTGACCATGGCGCTGAGCTGGCAGGCGCGGTGTCCGAGGAACTGGTGGTCGAGCGTATTCGCGAGGGCGGTGAGCGCCAGCGCATCCCGCTGCAGAACCGGCTGGGCTCGAGCCACCCCAAGCTCACCCAGGCGGTGCTGTTGATGGAGGCCAACATCGAGGAGCCGCTGACCACCGATGAAATTGCCCAGCATGTCTGCGTGTCACGGCGACAGCTCGAGCGCATCTTCAAGCAATACCTGAGCCGGGTGCCGAGCCAGTATTACCTGGAGCTGCGCTTGAACAAGGCACGGCAGATGCTGATGCAGACCAGCAAGTCCATCATCCAGATAGGCCTGTCGTGCGGCTTCTCCTCCGGCCCGCATTTCTCCAGCGCCTACCGTAACTTCTTTGGCGCCACCCCCCGTGAAGACCGCAATCAGCGACGCAACAGTAGCCCGTTCGAACTGAGCTCCGCGCCGGGTGAAAAAGGTTAGTCGACGTGCCGGCACGCCCGGGCTGCACAACGAGGTGAACACCCGTTCACCCAGCTTCTTCTCTGCCGTACACTGCGCGATTGCGACAGTGTTTGTCGCATTGCCGAAAGCCCGCCCGAATGCCGGTTTTGCGCTGTAACAAGTTGTCGCTTGGCCGCAAGGCCACGCGCTGATCGTTCCTTACAATCCCCCCATCGCTCGCCACTTCCAGGTCAGCGATCCTCTTCAGGAGACTCAGATGTCCGTTGAGCAAGCCCCGGTGCTACGTGCCGATTTCGATCAGGTCATGGTCCCCAATTACTCCCCGGCGGCCTTCATTCCTGTGCGAGGCGAGGGCTCCCGTGTCTGGGACCAGACTGGCCGTGAATTGATCGACTTTGCCGGTGGCATCGCTGTCAATGCCCTGGGCCACTGCCATCCGGCCTTGGTCAAGGCTCTGACCGATCAGGCCAATACCCTGTGGCATGTATCCAACGTCTTCACCAACGAGCCGGCCCTGCGCCTGGCTCACAAGCTGGTTGAGGCCACGTTTGCCGACCGAGCGTTCTTCTGCAACTCTGGCGCCGAGTCCAACGAGGCGGCGTTCAAGTTGGCCCGCCGTGTAGCCCACGACCGCTTCGGCCCTGAAAAGCACGAGATCATCGCAACGCTCAACAGCTTCCACGGCCGCACGTTGTTTACCGTGAGCGTGGGCGGCCAGCCAAAGTATTCCGATGGTTTCGGGCCGAAAATCACGGGTATCAGCCACGTGCCCTACAACGACCTGGAAGCGTTGAAGGCGCGCATTTCCGACAAGACCTGCGCTGTGGTGATCGAGCCGATCCAGGGCGAAAGTGGTGTGGTGCCGGCTGACAAGGCCTACCTGGAAGGCGCGCGCGCCTTGTGCGACCAGCACAATGCCCTGCTGATATTCGACGAGGTGCAGACCGGTGTCGGTCGTACCGGGTCGCTGTATGCCTACCAGCACTATGGCGTGACGCCCGACATCCTGACCAGCGCCAAGAGCCTGGGCGGCGGCTTCCCCATCGGCGCCATGCTCACCACCAATGACTTGGCCAAGCACCTGGCTGTCGGCACCCACGGTACGACCTATGGCGGCAACCCGCTGGGCTGCGCGGTGGCCTGCGCCGTGCTGGACGTGATCAACACCCCGCAGACCCTGGCAGGCATCAAGGCCAAGCATGAGCGTTTCAAGTCTCGTCTGGAGCAGATCGGCCGCGACAATGGGCTGTTCAGTCATGTGCGCGGCGTGGGCCTGCTGATCGGTTGTGTGCTTTCCGAGGCCTGGCAGGGCAAGGCCAAGGACGTGCTCAACGCCGCTGAGAAGGAAGGCGTCATGGTGTTGCAGGCAGGGCCTGACGTGGTGCGTTTTGCACCTAGCCTGGTGGTCGAGGATGCCGACATCGACGAAGGCCTGCAGCGCTTCGAACGTGCCGTGGTCACCTTGACCCAAGGCTGAGCCGGCTCGCAGGGTCGGCGCCGCGCCGGTTGCAACACCGGCCGGTGAGCCCGGATTCCAACGCAGGCGCCTGACGCCTGCCTTTTTTTACGCGCCGCCATTGGCAGCGCGTTTTCCAAGGAGTGACACCATGCTGGTGATGCGCCCGGCGCAAATGGCTGATCTGAACGAAGTGCAGCGAATGGCTGCGGACAGCCCCATTGGTGTCACCTCGTTGCCGGACGACAGCGCTCGGCTGGGCGACAAGATCGCCGCCTCCGAGACCTCCTTCGCCGCCGAGGTCAGCTTCAATGGCGAGGAGCGCTACTTCTTCGTGCTTGAAGACAGCGAGACCGGCAAGCTGGCTGGCTGCTCGGCCATAGTCGCCTCGGCAGGGTATTCCGAGCCTTTCTACAGTTTTCGCAACGAAACGTTCGTCCACGCCTCGCGGGAACTGAAGATCCACAACAAGATTCACGTCCTGTCGCTGTGTCACGACCTGACCGGCAACAGCTTGCTGACCAGTTTCTACGTGCTGCCCGAGCTTGTGGGCAGTGGGTGGGCCGAGCTCAACTCACGGGGTCGCCTGTTGTTCATGGCATCGCACCCCGAGCGTTTTGCCGAGTCGGTTGTGACGGAAATCGTCGGCTTTAGCGACGAGCAGGGCGAGTCGCCCTTCTGGGACGCCATCGGGCGCAACTTCTTCGACTTGAGCTATGCCGATGCCGAGCGCCTGTGCGGCCTCAAGAGCCGCACGTTCCTGGCCGAGCTGATGCCTCATTACCCCATCTATGTGCCCTTGCTGCCTGACGCTGCGCAGGAAGCCATGGGCCAGGTGCATCCGCGGGCACAGATCACCTTCGACATCCTCATGCGCGAAGGCTTCGAAACCGAGCACTACATCGACATCTTCGATGGCGGTCCCACCCTGCATGCCCGTACCTCGGGTATTCGTTCGATTGCGCAAAGCCGCGTGGCGCCCGTGAAGATCGAGCCGGTTGCGGCCCGCGGCACACGGCCGTACCTGGTCTGCAACGGCCAGCTGCAAGATTACCGTGCCGTGCTGGTGGAACTGGACTGGGTACCTGGCAAGCCCGTCAGCCTGAGCCAGGAGGTGGCCGACGCCCTGGGGGTGGGCGAGGGTGCCAGTGTGCGGCTGGTCGCGGCCTGAGCGCCGCCCGCCATCTTGCAGGATTAGCAGAGTTTCGCGCCGGTTGATGCCGCCGCACAAGGAGATAGCATGATCGTTCGTCCTGTACGCAGTAGCGACCTGCCTGCGTTGATCGAATTGGCACGCAGCACCGGCACCACGGGGCTGACCACGCTGCCTGCCAACGAGGAACGCCTGGAGCATCGCGTCGGGTGGGCGGAAAAGAGCTTTCGCGGTGAAGCCGAGCGCGGTGATACCGACTACCTCTTCGTGCTGGAAAACGACGAAGGGCTGGTCGTGGGCATCAGTGCCATCGCTGGTGCCGTAGGCCTGCGCGAGCCCTGGTACAACTACCGCGTCGGGCTTACCGTCAGTGCGTCCCAGGAATTGAAGATCTACCGCGAGATCCCCACGCTGTTCCTGGCCAACGACCTGACCGGCAATTCCGAGCTGTGCTCGCTGTTCCTGCGCCATGACTACCGCTCAGGGCTCAATGGTCGGCTGCTGTCCCGGGCGCGCATGCTGTTCATCGCCGAGTTTCCCGAGCTGTTCGGCCAGAAGATCATGGCGGAGATGCGTGGCATGTCCGATGCCCAAGGGCGCTCGCCGTTCTGGGAGAGCCTGGGCCGCCATTTCTTCAAGATGGAATTCAGCCAGGCCGACTACTTGACGGGGGTGGGCAACAAGTCGTTCATCGCCGAGCTGATGCCCAGGTTCCCGCTTTACACCTGCTTCCTGTCCGAAGCGGCGCGCAGCGTGATCGGCCGGGTGCATGCCGACACCGAGCCGGCATTGGCCATGCTCAAGCAGGAAGGCTTCACTTACCAGGGGTACGTGGACATCTTCGACGCAGGGCCTGCCATCGAATGCGACACGGCCCGCATCCGCGCGGTACGCGACAGCCAGACATTGGTACTGGCCATCGGTACGCCTGGTGAGGATGCCACGCCATTCATCATCCACAACCGTAAGCGCGACGACTGCCGCATCACGGCCGCCCCGGCTCGGCTGGCGGCGGGTACGCTGGTGGTCGACCCGCTGACGGCCAAGCGCCTGCGCATGGGTGCAGGCGACAACGTGCGGGCCGTGCCCCTGTCGGCCGCCCGGGAGGGCCAGTAAATGACCACGCATTACATCGGCGATAACTGGGTAGCAGGGCGCGGCGAGCACTTGACATCGCTCAACCCGGTGAGTCAGGCGACCGTCTGGCAAGGGCAGGGGGCTGATGCAGGCCAGGTACGGGCTGCCGTACAGGCTGCGCGCCAGGCTTTTCCTGCCTGGGCGCACATGAGCCTGCAGGCGCGCATCGAGGTGCTGGAACAGTTTGCGGCGCAGCTAAAACAGCATGCCGACGCGCTGGCCTATTGCATTGGCGAGGAAACCGGCAAGCCCTTGTGGGAATCGGCTACCGAAGTCACCAGCATGATCAACAAGGTGGCAATCTCGGTGCAGAGCTACCGTGAGCGCACCGGCGAGAAGAGCGGCCCTCTGGCTGACGCCACTGCGGTGCTGCGCCACAAGCCCCACGGCGTGGTGGCGGTATTCGGGCCTTACAACTTTCCCGGTCATTTGCCGAACGGGCATATCGTCCCGGCGCTGCTGGCTGGAAACTGCGTGGTGTTCAAACCCAGTGAGCTGACGCCCAAGGTGGCCGAGCTGACCGTCAATTGCTGGATTGCCGCGGGCCTGCCCGCCGGGGTGTTGAACCTGGTGCAAGGTGGCCGTGAAACGGGCGTGGCCTTGGCCGCCGACCCCGGTATCGATGGGTTGTTCTTCACTGGCTCCAGTAGTACCGGCCACCTTCTGCACCAGCAGTTCGCCGGCCGCCCCGACAAGATTCTGGCCTTGGAGATGGGCGGGAACAACGCGCTGGTAGTGGACGAAGTCCAGGACCTTGACGCTGCGGTCTATACCATCGTTCAGTCGGCCTTCATTTCGGCGGGCCAGCGCTGCACCTGCGCACGCCGTCTGCTGGTGCCGCAGGGCCCATGGGGCGATCAGTTGCTGGAACGGCTGGTCCAGGTGAGCTGTACCCTGGCCGTAGGTGCTTTCGATCAACAACCGGCCCCGTTCATGGGGTCGGTGATTTCTCTGCAGGCGGCGCAGGCGCTGCTGACCGCCCAGGCTGAGCTGATTGCAAAGGGCGGCGTCAGCCTGCTGGAGATGACGCAGCCGCAGCATGATGCCGCCTTGCTGACCCCGGGTATCGTCGATGTCACGGGCGTGACGCTGCGCAAGGATGAGGAGTTTTTCGGGCCGCTGCTGCAGGTGCTGCGCTACCCCGATTTCGAGGCGGCCATCGCCGAAGCCAACAACACCCGTTATGGCCTGGCTGCCGGGTTGCTCAGCGATTCCCAGGCCCGCTATGAGCATTTCTGGCTACACAGCCGCGCAGGCATCGTCAACTGGAACCGCCAGCTCACCGGTGCAGCCAGCAGCGCGCCGTTCGGTGGGGTGGGCGCCAGTGGCAATCACCGGGCAAGCGCCTACTACGCAGCCGACTACTGCGCCTACCCCGTCGCGTCGCTGGAGGCCACCAGCCTGACCTTGCCGGCCACCCTGGCGCCGGGCGTCATACTATAACGATGGTCGGAGCCTTGCCGATGAAAGCATACGAAGTGAATTTTGACGGCCTGGTAGGGCCTACCCACAACTACGGTGGCTTGTCCTACGGCAACGTGGCCTCTCAGAGCAACAGCCACCAAGGGTCCAACCCGCGCGAAGCGGCGCGCCAGGGGCTGGCGAAGATGAAGGCGTTGGCCGACCTCGGCTTCAAGCAGGGGGTACTGGCGCCCCAGGAGCGCCCCGATGTGGCCGCGCTGCGCCAGCTTGGCTTCGCCGGCACCGATGCCCAGGTGATCCAGCGCGCCGCACGGGAGGCCATGCCGCTGCTGGTTGCCAGTTGCTCGGCGTCGAGCATGTGGGTGGCCAACGCCGCGACGGTCAGCCCCAGCGCCGATACGGCCGATGGGCGGGTGCACTTCACTGCTGCCAACCTCAACTGCAAATACCACCGCAGTATCGAGCACCCCACTACCAGTCGCGTGCTGGCAGCCATGTTCGGGGACGAGGCCCATTTCAGTCACCATCCCGCCTTACCGAGCGTCGCCCAATTCGGCGATGAGGGCGCCGCGAACCATACGCGGTTCTGCCGCGATTATGGGCAGGCTGGGGTCGAATTCTTCGTCTATGGCCGCAGTGCCTTCGACAGCCGCTACCCGGCACCTCAGAAATACCCGGCCCGGCAAACCCTCGAAGCGTCCCAGGCCGTGGCCCGCCTGCACGGGCTCAGCGCCGACGCGGTGGTCTATGCTCAGCAAAATCCCGCGGTGATCGACCAGGGTGTGTTTCACAACGATGTGATCGCGGTCGGCAATGGGGAGGTGCTGTTCTACCATGAGGATGCGTTGCTCGACACCGAGGCCGTACTCACTGAGCTTCGTGCCAAGCTGGCGGCCAAGGGCGGTGAGTTGCAGGCCATTTGCGTGCCGCGTGCCACCGTTTCGGTAGAGGATGCCGTGCGCTCCTACCTGTTCAACAGCCAGCTGCTCAGCCGCGACGATGGGTCGATGCTGCTGGTGGTGCCGGAGGAGTGCCGCAACAACGAGCGGGTCTGGACGTATCTGCAGCAGCTTACCAGCCTGGGCACAGCGGTGCGGGAGGTGCAGGTGTTCGACCTCAAGCAGAGCATGCAAAACGGTGGCGGGCCGGCTTGCCTGCGCCTGCGTGTGGCCCTGAACGAAACGGAACTGGCGGCGGTGAACCAAGGCGTTATCATGAGCGCCCCGTTGTACGAGACACTGCTGCAGTGGGTCGATCGGCACTACCGTGACCGTCTGGTCGACGCTGACCTGGCCGATCCTCTGTTGCTGCAGGAGTGCCGTACGGCACTGGACGAATTGACCCAGATACTCAAGTTGGGCTCGGTATACCCGTTCCAACGCCAACCTTGAAGAGAGAATTGCAATGACCGACGCCCTGCGCCTGATCCTGGAAGATGAAGACGGCACTCAGCTGGAAACTTCGTGCACGCGCTTTGCCGTGATGTGGCAAGGCAAGGAAGTATGGATCCAGCAGGACGGCCGCGGCCAACTGCTGATCGGGGTGGATGTGGAGGAGGGCGACGCCGAATATGCCAACCTGCTGCTGCGCCCCCTTGCGACCAACCTGGTCAGCCTGCAACTGGAAATGGAGCCGGCCGACGTCGGCGAAGACGACGACCACGTTCACGGTCCGGACTGCGGCCACCATCACTGAGGACGCCCGCCATGCTCGCCCTTGGCAAATTGCTTGAGCTGACCCTCACCGGCCATGAACCGGCCGAGAAGACCCAAGTGACGCCCAGGGGCGTGCGACTTCGCTGGCTGGGGCAGGGAGCTCTGGAAGTGAGCCCCAGCGCCGCTGACGACTGCGGCCTGGACCTGTTGCTGTCTGCAGGTATTCACGGCAACGAGACCGCCCCGATCGAGTTGCTCGAACGTCTGCTGCATGGTGTTGCACGTGGAGACATCGTGCCTCGGGCGCGGGTGCTGTTGCTGTTCGGCAACCCGGCGGCCATCGTCAATGGTGAGCGGTTCGTCGAACAGGACATCAACCGCCTGTTCAATGGTCGCCACGAGCAATCAAGCGGGTCGGAGGCGTTGCGCGCTGCCGAGCTCGAACAATTCGCGCGGGTCTTTTTCAGCAAGCCTGGGCGTAGTCGCTTGCACTACGACCTGCACACGGCCATTCGAGGCTCCAGGATCGAGCAGTTCGCGCTGTATCCCTTCAAGCAAGGGCGCACACATTCCCGGCGTGAACTGGCCCGCCTGGCTGCGGCGGGCATGGAGGCGGTGCTCTTGCAGTGCAAGCCTTCGATCACGTTCAGTGCCTTTACCTACGAGCAGCTCGATGCTGAGTCCTTTACCCTTGAGCTGGGCAAGGCCCGCCCTTTTGGCCAGAACGACGCGGTGAATCTGGACAAGCTCGAAGCACGGCTAGTGCACATCCTTCAGGCCACCGAACCCGATGACGGCGGGTCGTTGGAGGGGTTGCAGTTGTTTCGCGTGGCGCGTGAGGTCATCAAGCACAGCGACGGTTTCCGCTTGCACCTGCCAGCCGACATCAAGAATTTCTCTCCGCTGGACAAAGGCTACCTGCTGGCCGATGACCTGGCTGGCGTGCGCTGGGTAATCGAAGAAGAGGGCGCACGGATCATCTTCCCCAACCCCAAGGTGCGTAATGGCCTTAGGGCGGGGATCATCGTGGTGCCTGATGACGGTGAAAATCTGGCCTGAACCTTAGATGTCGGTACCCGGAGCCGGTAGCAGTACGCCCGGAGCCAAGGCTTCGTATGCGTCCTGCAGCATCCTGGCAAGTGCAGTCAGGCCGTCCAAGCCCTTGGCTTGGTAAGGGTCGTACAGTACAGCGGTGTATTCACCGGGTAGCAAATCGGCGTATTTGGCTGGGATGACGCGGCTCAGGTCGAAGCCTGGTCCCTGTTGCGCCGGGCCTGCATGGCATTGCATGAGCACGATGTCGGGTACGTTGGCGTAGCCTTGACGGGCAGCGTCCAATGCCTTTTTCAAATCAGGGTAGCCCGACAGCAATGCGAGCTGCTCATACACCCGGTTCTGGAACTGCGGAGTGCCGTAGATGAAGAGGTGGTCGATGGCAGTGGTTTCGAAACGCGCATTATCGCTAGCATTGGCATCCACGCGCAGTGTGCCATCGGCGTTATCGGTCAACCCTGCTGGAATGTCCTCGCCGCTGAACAGCAAGTGCACACGCTGATCGGGTGTGGACCTGTTCAGTCTCAGCGACACCCCGTCCACTTCCAGATCCAGGCCGCACTCCTGGCTCAGGCTAACGTTCGCAGTATTGAGCCAGACCTGGATTTCATCGAGAGTGCCAACCTTCACATCGTCGTCGAAAGCCTCGATCAGCCTTCGTTGGATGTTGAACTTGTTAGCCGAATAGAGTTTGTACAGCTCGTAACCAAAATAGACACGAGACCCGAGACGTTCTTCGCCGTCTGTAGCATCGTAGGCTAACGCTTCGTCCATTTCCCCGAAGCTCAAACGCTCGCTTTTGTCGCCGCCGTCGATATTGAAGGTTTGGGTTACTGCAGTCATGGGCATGATCTCCTGTTCAAGAGCATTCAGGCTAAGCCTGCCGGCTTTGCTGGGTGCGGTAGTTATTTAGGCTCAGCCGAAGCTGTATTGAATGGGCCGGTGATCCACCGGAGTCTGTGTCCAATCTTGCCTACGGATAGGTCTGCCGGGCTGGCAGGCCAAGCTCCAAGCGCAGTGCATTCTCATTGAAGGGGAAGGGGTTGCTGGTGTCTGGCGGGGTGACCGGATCGTCGTCGTAGTCGAAGCCTTGTAGCCCCGCCTCCAAACCAACGGCCTGCCGTTCCGGCTCGTCCGTGACGCTGCCGGTGACGAAATTCCAGACATGGCAGAGTTCGTGATAGAGCATGACCACTGAAGGCGTGTCAGGGCGCTGAGCCAGCGGGTTGTAACCGATGCGGCAATTGAGTGCGCGTGCACCGCGCTTGCCGTTGCGAATCGTTGGGTCACCCTGGCCAGGGTCATAGTCAGCATCGGCGTTGTCCAGTGCCTCTATGCTCGAGATGATCACCCGCGCACCGTTGGTCACCAGGTCATGGAGCAATACCGAGGCGGTGGGGCTGGCCCGGAGCAGGTTGAGTTGACGGTTCACCTTCTCGATGTAGTGCGCCTCGCCCTGCACCAGAAACGTCTTGAGGTAGTCGGCGGGCAGAGTTGTCTGGGCAAGGTCATAAAGCACAGGCGCTGTGAAGCCGCCTTCTGGTGTGATAGCGCGAGCGTCACCGTACAAGCGGTCGTCAAGCATGCCGGTAGTGAGGCGGTTATGGCCGTCGAGTGCCTCGATCACGGCCCTGCCTTCGACAACCTTGACGATATCCTCGCCTTCGCCTGCGTAAATGAAGGCATGGGTTGCGCCGCTGTGCACGGTGTCGTTGCCGGCACCGGCATCGATCTCGACTTGCTGCAGGCGCGTGGTTTCGATCAGGTCGTTGCCTGGGCCTGCATCGATCATCACTCGCCCGACGGCGGTGCTGTCAGCAGTGGCCACACCTTCCACTTTAATGATGTCGTCGCCTTCACCGGTTTCCAGCACCACCTGGTTGGCGACCGCGATGGCCACGTGTACACGGTCATCCCCTGAGCCTGTGCGAACGTGAAGGATGTCGTCGCCCATCAGCGCCAGTTCGTAGCGCAAGCCGCTGCTGCGCAGCATCACGCCGCTGGCATGCGCTTCGACAGACAGCGTGACACGGGGTCGCAGCGCCTGCACCCGCACGATTTGATCTTCGCGCGCGATGATGAACGCCTGGTCCTGATAGGGCAGCACATGCTGCTCCACCAGGCCGGCGGGGGTATATACGACAAGATTGGCTTGAGGCATTGGCGATATCCTTCTGGTTTCGAGGAAAGCACCTTAAGCCCCGGCCAGGGCGGCTCAGCGGTAACCGGCTACCGCGTTTGCTTGATGACCCTCGGTGTTCAGGGCGCATGTCGGGTCTACCGTTGGCAGACAGCGGTTTCAGGAGTTGCCAGCCAGGAAGCCAGGGATTTAGCATCAGGCGTGATAAATGATTGATGCGTTTGACGCTGCCAATAGCCGATTCGGCCATTTCAATAGCACAAACTCACTGCACCAAGCCTGCAGGCCCGATATAATGCGGCCCTTTGCCGTCGTTTCGTCGACGCTTTGCCCTGATGGGCCGCCGTTTCCGTGGAAGATCCTATGAAAAGCGCAGAAATCCGTGAAGCCTTCCTTCGCTTCTTCGAAGAACAGGGGCATACCCGAGTCGCGTCCAGTTCGCTGATTCCGAATAACGACCCGACCCTGTTGTTCACCAATGCCGGCATGAACCAGTTCAAGGACTGTTTCCTCGGAGCGGAGAAGCGCGCCTATACCCGTGCTGTCAGCAGCCAGAAGTGCGTGCGCGCCGGTGGCAAGCACAACGACCTGGAAAACGTCGGTTACACCGCACGTCACCATACCTTCTTCGAAATGCTGGGCAACTTCAGCTTCGGTGATTATTTCAAGCGCGACGCCATCACCTTCGCCTGGACTTTCCTCACGTCGGAGAAGTGGCTGAACCTGCCCAAGGACAAGCTCTGGGTCACGGTCTATGCCACCGACGACGAAGCCTACGATATCTGGACTAAGGAAGTAGGGGTGCCCGCCGAGCGCATGGTGCGCATCGGTGATAACAAGGGCGCGCCCTATGCGTCGGACAACTTCTGGACCATGGGCGACACCGGTCCATGCGGGCCGTGCACCGAAATCTTCTATGACCACGGTGCAGATATCTGGGGCGGCCCGCCCGGCTCGCCCGAAGAAGACGGCGACCGTTACATCGAGATCTGGAACAACGTGTTCATGCAGTTCAACCGTACAGCCGACGGCGTGCTGCACCCATTGCCGGCGCCGTCGGTCGATACTGGCATGGGTCTGGAGCGCATCAGCGCCGTGCTTCAGCACGTGCATTCGAACTACGAGATCGACCTGTTCCAGAACCTGCTGTCAGCGGCGGCCACGGCCATCGGTTGCAGCAACGAGGGGCAGGCCTCACTGAAAGTGGTAGCCGACCACATCCGTTCCTGCGGTTTCCTGATTGCCGACGGCGTGCTGCCTTCGAACGAAGGCCGTGGCTATGTGCTGCGCCGCATCATTCGTCGTGCTTGCCGTCACGGCAACAAGCTGGGCGCCAAGGGCAGCTTCTTCTACCAGATCGTCGCCGCGCTGGTTGCCGAAATGGGTGAAGCGTTCCCGGAGCTGGGCAGCCAGCAGGCGCATATCGAGCGTGTGCTTAAAGCCGAAGAAGAACAGTTCGCCAAGACCCTTGAGCAGGGCCTGCGCATTCTCGAGCAGGACCTGGCCCAGTTGCAGGGCGACGTGGTGCCGGGCGATGTGGTGTTCAAGCTTTACGACACCTACGGCTTCCCGATGGACCTGACTGCCGATATCGCCCGTGAGCGCGAGCTCACCATCGACGAGGCCGGTTTCGAACGCGAAATGGAGGCCCAGCGCGAGCGTGCACGCTCTGCCAGCGCGTTTGGCATGGACTACAACAGCCTGGTCAAGGTCGACAGTGCGACCGAGTTCCTGGGCTACGAGGCCACCGAGGCCTCGGCCAGGATCATTGCGCTGTATCACGATGGCCAGTCGGTTGACCAACTGGGCGAGGGCCAGGAAGGCGTGATCGTGCTGGATCGCACGCCTTTCTACGCCGAGTCCGGTGGCCAGGTGGGCGACTCCGGTTACATCCAGGCAGGCTCGGCGCGCTTCGACGTGCGCGACACCACCAAGACCGGTGGCGCCTTCTTGCATCACGGCGTGGTCGCCACCGGTGCGCTGGTCGTAGGCTCTCCAGTGCAAACCAAGGTCGACGCGGATGTGCAGCACGCCACCGCCCTGAACCACTCGGCTACCCACCTGTTGCATGAAGCCTTGCGCCAGGTGCTGGGCGAGCATGTGCAGCAGAAAGGCTCGCTGGTGGACAGCCAGCGTCTGCGCTTTGACTTCAGCCACTTCGAAGCGGTGAAGCCTGAGCAGATCAAGGCGCTGGAAGACATCGTCAACCGCGAAGTACGCCGCAACACGCCTGTGCAGACCGAGCTGACCGACATCGAGACGGCTAAAGCCAAGGGTGCCATGGCCCTGTTCGGCGAGAAGTACGGCGATACGGTGCGCGTGCTGACCATGGGCGGCGACTTTTCGGTAGAACTGTGCGGTGGCATTCATGCCAAGCGCACAGGCGACATCAGTGTCTTCAAGATCATCAGCGAAGGCGGCGTGGCGTCGGGCGTGCGTCGTATCGAGGCCGTGACCGGTGCCGCTGCGCTGGCTTACCTGAACGCTGCCGAGGAGCAGGTCAAGGAAGCGGCGCAACTGGTGAAGGGTAACCGCGACAACCTGATCGACAAGCTGTCGGCTGTGCTTGAGCGCAACCGCCAGCTGGAGAAGCAGCTCGAGCAGCTGCAGGCCAAGGCCGCCAGCGCCGCCGGGGATGATCTCTCCAACGCGGCTGTGGCAGTCAAGGGTGCCAAGGTGCTTGCCGCCCGTGTAGACGGGCAGGATGGCAAGGCCTTGCTCGCCCTGGTCGATCAGCTTAAGAACAAGCTCGGTCAAGCAGTGATCCTGCTGGGCAGTGAGCATGAGGGCAAGGTCGTGCTGGTGGCCGGCGTGACCAAAGACCTCTCCAGCCAACTCAAGGCTGGCGATCTGATGAAACAAGCCGCTGCGGCAGTGGGTGGCAAGGGCGGCGGGCGTCCGGACATGGCACAGGGTGGCGGCGTCGACGTCGCGGCCCTGGACCAGGCCCTGGCGCTGGCCGTGCCGTTCGCAGAGCAGGGACTTTGAGATGAAGGGCAGGGCGGCTTGAGCGCGAACTGCGCTCCTGGCCCCGCTGGGGTGAGTCGTCCTGTCCTTCAGGTTGGATTGTTTTTTGGGGCCCTGTATGGGCTGAGGCACCATTGAAATGGCGTTGATCGTACAGAAATTTGGCGGCACCTCTGTCGGTTCCATCGAGCGGATCGAGCAGGTAGCCGACAAGGTCAAGAAGCACCGTGAGGCAGGCGACGACCTGGTGGTCGTGCTCTCTGCCATGAGCGGCGAAACCAACAGACTGATCGACCTGGCCAAGCAGATCAGCGAGCATCCGGTTCCGCGCGAGCTGGATGTGATCGTGTCCACGGGCGAGCAAGTCACCATCGCGCTGTTGGCCATGGCATTGACCAAGCGCGGTGTGCCTGCCGTGTCGTACACCGGCAACCAGGTACGCATCCTTACCGACAGTGCCCATAACAAGGCGCGCATCCTGCAGATCGACGACCAGAAAATCCGCGCTGATCTCAAGGCCGGGCGTGTGGTCGTGGTGGCGGGCTTCCAGGGTGTGGATGAGCACGGCAACATCACCACACTCGGCCGGGGTGGTTCCGACACCACAGGTGTCGCCCTGGCCGCTGCGCTCAAGGCGCAGGAATGCCAGATCTACACCGATGTCGATGGCGTCTATACCACCGACCCTCGCGTCGTGCCGCTGGCACGACGCCTGGAGAAGATCACCTTCGAAGAGATGCTGGAAATGGCCAGCCTCGGCTCCAAGGTGCTGCAGATTCGCTCGGTGGAATTCGCCGGCAAGTACAACGTCCCGCTGCGCGTGCTGCACAGCTTCAAGGAGGGTCCGGGTACCCTCATTACCATCGATGAAGAGGAATCCATGGAACAGCCGATCATTTCCGGTATCGCCTTCAACCGTGATGAAGCCAAGCTGACCATCCGCGGTGTACCGGACAATCCGGGCGTGGCGTTCAAGATTCTCGGCCCGATCAGTGCATCGAACATCGAAGTGGACATGATCGTGCAGAACGTCGCCCACGATAACACCACCGATTTCACCTTCACCGTACAGCACAACGAGTACGAGAAGGCTCAGAGCGTGCTGCAGAATACCGCGCGCGAAATCGGTGCCCGTGAAGTGATCGGTGATACCAAGATCGCCAAGGTTTCCATCGTCGGCGTCGGCATGCGTTCGCACGCAGGCGTTGCAAGCCGCATGTTCGAAGCGCTGGCCAAGGAGAGCATCAACATCCAGATGATCTCCACCTCCGAGATCAAGGTGTCGGTGGTGATCGAGGAGAAATACCTGGAACTGGCGGTGCGCGCCCTGCACACCGCCTTCGAGCTTGACGCCCCGGCTCGACAGAGCGAGTAAGGCCTTGCCTGGAAGGGCGCGGCTTGCCGCGCCCTTCGCGTTTCTGCTCGTTGCGCAGGCCCCGTCCAGGCCTGCGTATGAAGCACAGCAGCCTGCGTCGACGTCCACGACCGGGCTGAAATTTTAAAGACTGTTATCCCTGAATGTTTTGCGTAAGGAGAAAGCTATGTTGATTCTGACTCGTCGCTGTGCGGAGAGCCTGGTCATTGGCGATGGCGAGATCACCGTGACGGTGCTCGGCGTCAAAGGCAACCAGGTACGTATCGGCGTCAGCGCGCCAAAAGAAGTGGCTGTTCACCGCGAGGAAATCTACCTGCGGATCAAGAACGAGAAGGACGAGGAGCCAAGCCTTTAATTCTTTTGAAGTTTTTTTCAAAAAAAGGGTTGCAGACGAGGAAGAACCTGTTTAATATTCGCCTCGTGTTGCGGTGAGGTGGCCGAGTGGCCGAAGGCGCTCCCCTGCTAAGGGAGTATACCTCATAAGGGTATCGGGGGTTCGAATCCCCCCTTCACCGCCATTATTCGCTTAGGTTGCTGCAAGTTGTAAGAACGCTAAGTAGTTGATTTTAAACGAAAAAGTTCTTGCAAAAATGTTTCAGCAGTCTATAATGCGCGGCAAGACACGGACTCATAGCTCAGCTGGATAGAGTACTCGGCTACGAACCGAGCGGTCGCAGGTTCGAATCCTGCTGAGTCCGCCACTTTTGAAGTGGCTTTGTTATCAAGGCTGTTTCAAGAAACCAGTGGTAATCTGGTCTAAAACTACCAAACGGACTCATAGCTCAGCTGGATAGAGTACTCGGCTACGAACCGAGCGGTCGCAGGTTCGAATCCTGCTGAGTCCGCCACTTTCGAAGTGGTTTTGTTATCAAGGCCGCTTCAAAAACCAGTGGTAATCTGGTCTAAAACTACCAAACGGACTCATAGCTCAGCTGGATAGAGTACTCGGCTACGAACCGAGCGGTCGCAGGTTCGAATCCTGCTGAGTCCGCCATACCCAAACAGAAAGCCCGCTCAATGAGCGGGCTTTTTGTTTTTCCAGCTTTGCGCATTCAATCGCTTACACAGCCACGCCCTAACGCGCAGGCTTTGGTGCTCTGTACCTGCATGCCAGGTGCTTGGCAGGGTGCTCGCACAACCTCGCCCAATGCCATTGCACCGATGGTTTCATGCGTTGTCAGAGCAATGACGCGCAAACGATTGTTATAGCCAAAAATTTAAGCGATCTGTCAGCTTGAGCAGTGTATGATTGCGCCCGTCAGCCCCGCCGGGGCTTGTGGATCACCACCATGGACTTACCCAGTAGTTACTCCCCAAACCGTTTCGTACAGATAGATCTAATCGATTGATTCCCCCGGCGTGCTCCGCGGCTGGGAGTGGAGTTCGCCTATGACGGAAGTAGAAGTAAAGAAAGCGCAAGAAAGCCTCCAGGATCGTCTGTCCCAGGTCGTCGACCTGCTTCAGCGCCAGCGCCTGGTTGAAGATGTCACGCACCGCCAGGAAGGTGCACACAACGACTTAGTAGAAAACCTCGTCCACCGGCAGAATCTTGTCGAGTTGCAACGCAAGCTCGATGATCTGCACCCCGCCGATATCGCCTATATCCTCGAAGCCTTGCCCCTCGAAGACCGCTTGACGGTCTGGCAGCTGGTGCGCTCGGATCGTGACGGCGACATTCTGCTTGAAGTGTCAGACGCCGTGCGCCAGTCCCTGATCGCCGATATGGACGATCACGAGCTGCTTGCCGCTGCCAAGGAAATGGACGCCGACGAACTGGCCGACCTGGCGCCTGAGTTGCCACGGGACGTGGTTCATGAGCTGATGGAGACCCTCGATGCTCAGCAACGCGAGCGCGTACGCTCCGCGCTGAGCTATGACGAGGAACAAGTCGGCGCGCTGATGGACTTCGAGATGGTGACCATCCGTGAAGACGTCAGCCTGGAAGTGGTATTGCGTTACCTGCGCCGTCTCAAGGAATTGCCCAACCACACCGACAAGCTGTTCGTGGTCGATCACGATGGCATTCTCAAGGGTGTGTTGCCGATCAAGCGCCTGCTGGTCAACGACCCGGACAAGCAAGTGGCCGACGTGATGGCCACCGATCCCGTGTCCTTCCATCCCGACGAAGACGCCTACGACGCGGCTCAGGCGTTCGAGCGATATGACCTGGTATCGGCACCAGTCGTGGACAAGAGCGATCGGCTCATCGGTCGTCTGACCATCGACGAAATGGTCGACCTGATTCGCGAAGAGAGTGAGACCGAAGTGCTGAACATGGCGGGTCTGCGCGAAGAAGAGGACATCTTCGCGTCGGTCTGGCGCTCGCTGCGCAACCGTTGGGCATGGCTGGCCGTAAACCTGATTACCGCTTTCGTCGCATCCCGGGTCATCGGCTTGTTCGAAGGGTCCATCGAAAAGCTGGTTGCCCTGGCCGCGCTGATGCCGATCGTGGCGGGCATCGGTGGCAACTCCGGCAACCAGACCATCACCATGATCGTGCGCGCCATGGCCCTTGACCAGGTATCGCCAGGCAATACCTCGCGCCTGATGCGCAAGGAGCTGGCGGTGTCCTTGATCAACGGGTTGATCTGGGGTGGCGTCATCGGCGCGGTGGCCTTCTGGCTTTATGGCAGCTGGTCGCTGGGCCTGGTGATGACGGCCGCAATGACCTTGAACCTGTTGCTTGCGGCCCTGATGGGTGTGTTGATACCGATGACCCTGACCCGCCTGGGGCGCGACCCGGCAATGGGGTCGAGCGTGATGATCACCGCAGTTACCGACAGCGGCGGCTTTTTCATCTTCCTGGGGCTCGCCACCGTGTTCTTGCTCTAACGGCTCGGGGCGTTACGCCGTGCGTGACGTCCGGTTGTCTGGATGATAAAGGCAACGAAGAGACCGCCATTTCAAAACCAAAAAAGCCAGCATCAGCTGGCTTTTTTGTGAATGGCAGCAAAGGTTTGCGTCAGGAAGCGTCAGCAGCCATTTCCACGTCATGGGCAATCAGGGCAACCAGCGCATTCTGCTGACGATGGGACAGCTGGCGGAAGCGCTGCAGCAGCTCGCGTTCGTGCAATGACAGTTCAGGGCTGTCCAGGCGCATGCTCAATTCCTCACCCAGGGCACCTTCCTGGATAAGGCTCTGTTCCAGGCGTGCAATGATCTCCGAGTTCATGCTGCGGTGGTGGTTGCGTGCTACCTCGGCGATGCGCTCACGCATCCCGTCTGGCAGGCGAACGACGAACTTGTCAGCAGTGCGGCTCGAATAAATAGCCTGTTTCATTGGGCGCATATAAATTGACCAGATTTTGGTTCAGGGGAAGCGGTTCTCAAATTGGCCGCGCGGGGTGGAAATACGACCGCCTTATCGCCAAAATGTTCAACCGGTTGTGCAGATGGACGCTCATCTTGCCTCAATGCTGTCGTTTCCTTGGCGTCAATTCTGTGACAAATAGTGATCTGCATAAAGGCTTTATGCCAGTACCAATTGTCTGAAATGAGCACTGGTTAAAATTTTCACACGTTTAGTGGTGGCCTCAAGTCAGACGTATCCCCGCTAATCCTGCAAAAAACCTGAAACCTGCGCCGAAAGTAGCGTCAAACGCACAGGTTCTTAATCAGAGAGCATAGTGGCAATGCACCATGATGCAAGCTGCGCTTCGCCGCTAAAAGGCAGGCTGATTCTGTTGATCGGACCCTCTGGCGCGGGCAAAGATTCATTGATCGACGCGGCCCGCCCGCAGCTGGCAGCCGCGCATGTCGAAATAGCCCGTCGGGTCATCACGCGCTCGCCTGAAGCCACGGGGGAGGCAGCGGTAGGTGTCAGTGTCGAGCAGTTCGAACGTATGAAGCTGCAAGGCGCATTCGCCATGCATTGGCAGGCCAATGGGTTGCAATACGGTATCCCCCGGCAGGTAGATGAGTGGCTGGAGCAGGGCAGGTCGGTGCTGGTAAACGGCTCGCGCGGCCACCTGGCGCAGGCTCGTACTCGCTACCCTGATTTGCTGGCCATCCGTGTGGACGTCAGTCTCGATATCCTGCGTCAGCGCCTGCAGGCCCGTGGGCGGGAGACCCAAAACGAGATTGACCAGCGTCTGGCTCGGCATGTCAGTCTGAGCGATACGGCCGACGATGGCGTAAGAACGGTGGACAACTCGACTACGCTGTCTTCGGCAGTCGAGGCCTTGCTGGCAGTGTTGCGAGAAGAGTGTGTTATCCAGGCGTACTAGGGCTTCGGAAAAGGTTTACGCTCAAATGGCACTGCAACACATGACAAACGGCCGCACGCTGGTTAACATGCACGCCGTCCCGCTGAGCAGCGCCTGCTGCCAGTTGCAGTGTCTCAGTAGCTCAATTGGATAGAGCATCCCCCTCCTAAGGGGAAGGTTGCAGGTTCAATTCCTGCCTGGGACGCCATTTCCCCCCAGTGCCTCCAGCACTCCCTTCTCCTTCGCTCATCGCCCGTTACAAATCTACGCCTTAAGACGTATTTCAGCCCTACGTCCGTACTCCTATGCTTAGTCCCGTTAACGGTTCACCTCACAAGGCGAGCGCCGTCTTTCTTCACCTCAGCAGCCCTTGGACTTGGGGCGTAGTTGCTGGTTATTCAGGAGATTGCATGAACCAGCACGTCATCCCCGTGCCCACGGGTTTTACCCAAGAGCAGCTTCAGACGCTGTTCGACCTGATCAGCGACGGTATCTGGGATTGGGATGCCAACACGGGTTATGTCTATCGCAACCCCGGCTGGTACCTAATGCTCGGCTATACGCCTCACTCCCAGGAAAACTCGGTACTGACCTGGGAGAGGTTGATCCACCCCGACGATTTCCAGCGTGTCATGGTCCACTTCGATGCCTATGTCCACCAGCGCAACGAGCGTTACCTGGTCGAGTACCGGTGCCGCTGTGCCGACGGCACTTACCTGTGGGTCGAGGACAGTGGATACGTGATCGCACGCAACCCCGATGGCTCGGTGGCACGCATGCTGGGTGCCCATCGCAACATCGACAGCGGCAAGCGGCAACTGGCGCAGCTTGAGCGGCGTAACCAATCGCTGGAATGCCTGGTCGCCGAGCGCACGCGCGAATTGTCCTGGGTAAACGAGCAGCTCCAGCGCCAGCTGGACGAGAACCGCGAGCTTGCCGAGCGGGATTCCCTGACGCGTATCGCCAACCGCTATCGGCTGGAGAGTGTGCTGAGGCAGGAGTGCGAGCGGGCCAAGCGCTTTCGGCAGCCACTGTCGGTCATCGCTATGGACATGGATGATTTCAAGCCGATCAACGACCAATACGGGCATGCGCAGGGCGACGCCGCTTTGATTCGTGTGGCCGAGGCATTGCGATTGCGCCAGCGCACAAGTGACTTGCTGGCCCGTTGGGGAGGTGATGAATTTGTCCTGGTCCTGCCCCAGACGAGCCTGGAGCAAGCCTGCGCCTGCGCCGAACAACTGCGCCAGGTAGTGGCGCAGCTGGAGCCCATTGGCGAGTGTCGATTGACCTTGAGCTACGGCGTAGTGCAGTGGCGCGAAGGCGATGACACCCACAGCCTGCTGGCGCGCGCCGACCAGGCGCTTTACCGGGCCAAGGGCGCAGGCAAGAACGCCGTCGCCCAGTGACCAACGACCCCAGGCCGCGCCAGGGGTCAAATGTGCAGTGCGTGGCCCAGCGCGCGCAGGGCGGCCTCCTGCACCGCCTCGCCCAGGGTCGGATGGGCATGAATCGTGCCCGCCACATCTTCCAGGCGCGCGCCCATTTCCAGCGATTGGGCGAATGCGGTGGACAGTTCAGAGACGGCCACGCCCACCGCTTGCCAACCCAGCACGAGGTGGTTGTCGCGGCGTGCCACCACCCGCACAAACCCCGTCCTGGACTCCAGGCTCATGGCCCGACCGTTAGCGGCAAAGGGAAATTGCGCCACGATGCAGTCCAGCCCTTGCGCCACCGCCTGATCAGGGGTCAGGCCAGCGACGACCACTTCCGGGTCGGTGAAGCACACCGCGGCGATGGCGGCCGGCTCGAAGCGACGTGACTTGCCCGCGATGCGTTCGGCGACCATCTCGCCCTGGGCCATCGCCCGGTGCGCCAGCATGGGCTCGCCCGCCACGTCACCAATGGCCCACACGTTGCGCATGCTGGTCTGGCACTGCGCGTCGATGGCAATCGCCGCCCCATTCATGCGCAGGTCCAGGCATTCGAGGTTCAAGCCTTGGGTGCGCGGGCGCCTGCCAGCCGCTACCAGCACCCTATCGGCGTCAAGGCGCAGGGGCGAGCCTTCGCTGTTCCGGGCCATCAGGGTGCCTTGTTCATAGCCTTCCACCTTGTGATCAAGGTAAACGGCGATGCCCAGCTTTTTCAGCGACTCGACCACGGGGGCGGTGAGCTCGGCGTCGTAGGTGGGCAACACCCGCTCGCGGGCCTCCACCACACTCACCTGCGCACCTAGCTTGCGGTACGCAGTGCCCAGTTCCAAACCGATGTACCCGCCACCGACCACCACCAGATGGCGCGGCACCGTAGCGGGCGTCAGCGCCTCGGTCGATGAAATGACGGCGCCCCCCAGCGGCAGCATGGGCAGCTCGACGCTGCTTGAACCCGTAGCCAGCAACAGGTGCTCGCAGCGGATGCGCTGACCGTCGACTTCCACGTGCTTGCCGTCGAGCAGCTTCGCCCAGCCCTGGATGACCTTGACCCCGTGCTTTTTCAGCAGGGCGGCCACACCGGTGGTCAGTCGGTCAACGATACCGTCTTTCCACGCGACGCTCTGACGGATGTCCAGCTCGGCGGAGGCTACGCGGATGCCCAGTGGGGAGCCCTCGGCAAACCGGGTGGCCTGATGGAACTGCTCGGCCACATGAATCAGCGCCTTTGACGGAATGCAGCCGATGTTCAGGCACGTTCCGCCCAGCGCCTGCCCCTCGACCAGTACCGTGGGGATGCCCAGTTGGCCGGCGCGGATGGCGGCCACGTAGCCGCCGGGGCCGCCGCCGATGATCAGCAGCGTAGTTTCGATGATCGGTTGCATGCTCACTCCACAAACAGGCAGGCGGGTTGTTCCAGCAGGCTTCGCACGGCCTGGATGAACAGTGCGGCGTCCATGCCATCGACTACCCGGTGATCGAACGAGCTGGACAGGTTCATCATCTTGCGCACCATAATCTGACCGTCGACGACCACAGGCCGCTCGACCATGCGGTTGACCCCCACGATGGCCACTTCTGGGGTGTTGACCACCGGCGTGCTGACGATGCCGCCCAGTGCGCCGAGGCTTGTCAGGGTGATGGTTGAGCCCGACAGCTCCTCGCGGCTGGCCTTGTTGGTGCGAGCGGCATTGGCCACCCGTGCGATTTCCGCTGCATTGGCCCACAGGTTGCCCGCCTCGGCATGGCGCAGCACTGGCACCATCAGGCCGTTGTCCCCTTGGGTGGCGATGCCGACGTGCACCGCGCCGTGGCGGGTGATGACCTGTGCTTCGTCGTCGTATGTGGCGTTGATCTGCGGAAAGTCACGCAGTGCCACGACCAACGCACGGACCAGAAACGGCAATAGGGTGAGCTTGCCCCGGTCTTGGCCATGCTTGCTGTTGAGCTGCTGGCGCAGCGCTTCGAGGGCAGTGACGTCGATTTCTTCGACATAGCTGAAATGGGCCACGCGACGTTTGGCGTCCTGCATGCGCTGGGCGATCTTGCGCCGCAGGCCGATTACCGGGACTTGCTCGCTGTCGGTGCGCTTGGCGTAGCCGCTGGGGGCCTGCTCACCGGCGCGTTGAGGCTGGCTGAGGAAGGCATCGAGGTCTTCATGCAGGATGCGCCCGGCAGGGCCGCTCCCGTGCACGTAACGCAATTCAATGCCAGCATCCAGCGCGCGCTTGCGCACGGCGGGCGAGGCGAGGGGTTTATCGCTGGCCTGGCGTGGAGCCAGCGGTGCGGCCGGGCGGCTGGCCGGGGGCGTCAAGGCGGCCGGCACGGGTTGTTCCTGTACTGCCTGCTTGGGTGCTTCGCTGGCAGGCGGTGTTTCGGCCGCCTTGGCTTGTGGGGCGTCCACATGGTTGCCGTTGCCTTCGACCTCGATGCGGATCAGCTCGCTGCCGACCGACATCACTTCCCCAGGCTGGCCGCCCAGGGCCATGACCTTGCCGCTGACCGGGGAGGGGATCTCCACCGTCGCCTTGTCAGTCATGACATCGGCCACGACCTGGTCCTCGGCGATCAGGTCACCTACCTTGACGAACCACTCGACCAATTCGACCTGCGCGATGCCTTCGCCAATGTCCGGCATCTTGATGACATGCGTGCCCATTCAGACCTCCATGACCTTTTTCAATGCCGCACCCACCCGCGATGGCCCTGGGAAATACGCCCACTCCTGTGCATGGGGGTAGGGCGTGTCCCAACCCGTGACGCGCTCGATGGGCGCTTCCAGATGGTGGAAGCAATGCTCCTGCACCAGCGCGACCAGTTCGGCGCCGAACCCGCAGGTTCGCGTGGCCTCATGCACCACCACGCAGCGCCCGGTCTTCTTCACCGACGCGACGATGGTTTCCAGGTCAAGCGGCCACAGGCTGCGCAGGTCGATCACCTCGGCATCGACGCCCGTCTCTTCGGCCGCGACCTGGGCGACATAAACCGTTGTGCCATAGGTGAGGACCGTGACGTCGTTGCCGGGCCGGGTCACCACTGCCTTGTCCAGCGGTACGGTGTAATAACCGTCGGGCACGGCGCTTTGCGGATGCTTGGACCATGGCGTCACGGGGCGGTCGTGGTGGCCATCGAAGGGGCCGTTGTACAGGCGTTTGGGCTCAAGGAAGATGACCGGGTCATCGCATTCGATCGAGGCAATGAGCAGGCCCTTGGCGTCATAGGGGTTGGACGGCATGACCGTGCGCAGCCCGCACACCTGGGTGAACATTGCTTCCGGGCTCTGGCTATGGGTCTGGCCTCCATAAATGCCCCCGCCGCAGGGCATGCGCAGGGTCAGCGGCGAGATGAATTCGCCAGCGGAGCGGTAACGCAGCCGCGCCATTTCCGACACGATCTGGTCCGAGGCTGGGTAGAAATAGTCGGCGAACTGAATCTCCACCACCGGCCGCAAGCCGTAGGCACCCATGCCCACGGCCGTGCCGACGATGCCGCTTTCGGAAATCGGGGCATCGAACACCCGTGATTTGCCGTACTTGTTCTGCAGGCCTTCGGTGCAGCGGAAGACGCCGCCAAAGTATCCGACGTCCTGACCATACACGACCACGTTGTCGTCGCGCTCGAGCATGATGTCCATGGCCGAGCGCAGGGCCTGGATCATGGTCATGGTGGTGGTGGCCATGGCGGTTTCCGGGTTGATGCTGCTGTTGTGATCGTTCATTTCAGACCCCCAGTTCCTGACGTTGGCGACGCAGGTGGTCCGGCATTTCCTTGTACACGTCCTCGAACATCGAAGCGGCACTGGGAATGTGTCCGTTGGCGAGGGTGCCGTACTGCTCGGCTTCCTTCTGCGCGGCGACCACGGCAGCCTCGAATTCGGCCGTGGTGGCCTGGTGTTCTTCTTCGGACCAATGGCCAATCTTGATCAAGTGCTGCTTCAGGCGAGCGATCGGGTCGCCCAGCGGGAAGTGGCTCCAGTCGTCCGCAGGGCGGTACTTGGACGGATCATCGGACGTGGAATGCGGGCCAGCACGGTAGGTGACCCACTCGATCAGGCTGGGGCCAAGGCCGCGGCGTGCGCGTTCGGCTGCCCAGCGCGAGGCCGCGTAGACGGCCACGAAATCGTTGCCGTCCACGCGCAACGAGGCGATGCCACAGCCCACGCCGCGGCCGGCGAAGGTGGTGGACTCGCCGCCGGCGATGGCCTGGAACGTGGAAATCGCCCACTGGTTGTTGACCACGTTGAGGATGACCGGGGCGCGGTAGACGTGGGCGAAGGTGAGGGCGGTATGGAAGTCCGATTCAGCGGTGGCACCATCGCCGATCCAGGCCGAGGCGATCTTGGTATCGCCCTTGATGGCCGAGGCCATGGCCCAGCCCACCGCTTGCACGAACTGGGTCGCCAGGTTGCCGCTGATGGTGAAAAAACCCGCCTCGCGTACCGAATACATGATCGGCAACTGGCGACCCTTGAGCGGGTCGCGCTCGTTGGAGAGCAGTTGGCAGATCATGTCCACCAGCGAAACGTCACGGGCGATCAGGATGCTTTGCTGGCGGTAGGTCGGGAAGCACATGTCGGTGCGGTTCAGCGCCAGGGCCTGGGCGCTGCCGATGGCTTCCTCGCCCAGGCTCTGCATGTAGAACGACATCTTCTTCTGGCGCTGGGCGACGACCATGCGGCTGTCGAAGATGCGGGTCTTGAGCATGGCACGCATGCCTTGGCGCAGTATCTGCGGGTCTATGTCCTCGGCCCAGGGGCCCTGGGCATTGCCCTGTTCATCCAGCACGCGCACCAGGCTGCCGGACAAGTCGGCGGTGTCGGCGGCTTCTACGTCGATGGGTGGTTTACGGACCTGGCCTGCGTCGTTCAAGCGCAGGTAGGAAAAATCGGTCTGGCAGCCTGGCCGGCCGGTAGGCTCGGGCACATGCAGGCGCAGGGGGGCGTACTCGTTCATGCTGTTTACGCTCGCTCGGGTATTTGTTTTTGTGAGCTTTGAAGCGGTCGCCGCTGAGTGCCGGCTTGTGACCAACAGGTCAGCGTTAGCTACATGTTAGTTGCCCTGGCGCAGAATATTTCTCTCTAGTTGATTGCCTTTGGTAATCAGGCCAGATAAACATTCCCCATAAACACAATAAACCGGTGATTTTGTCTCATGCGCAAACTCGATCGTACTGACATCGGCATTCTCAACAGCCTTCAGGAAAACGCCCGCATCACCAACGCCGAGCTGGCACGTTCGGTCAACCTGTCGCCTACGCCCTGTTTCAACCGAGTGCGGGCCATGGAAGAGCTGGGCGTCATTCGCCAGCAGGTCACGCTGTTGTCGCCCGAGGTGCTGGGCCTGGATGTGAACGTATTCATCCATGTGAGCCTGGAAAAACAGATCGAGCAGGCACTGCACCGCTTCGAGGAAGAGATCGCCGAGCGGCCCGAGGTCATGGAGTGCTACCTGATGACCGGTGACCCGGACTACCTGCTGCGCGTGCTACTGCCCAGTATCCAGGCGCTGGAGCGGTTTCTGGATTACCTGACCCGCCTGCCGGGCGTTGCCAACATTCGCTCCAGCTTCGCGCTCAAGCAGGTGCGCTACAAAACGGCGTTGCCATTGCCGGCAAACGGGATGACCTTGCGCGAATGACTGCTGTCCAAGCTCGTCGACGCCCTGTGGCCTGGCCTGATCCATTTTTTACCTGGCCATGGGCAAGGGGCCATTCGATTTTGCAGCACGGGGCCTGCAACGCTTGGCGTTAGCCTTTATTCTGCACCTACAACTGCCAGCTCAACCCGGGAGCCGAAGGGATTTATGCGCACTATCTGGAAGCCGTTTCAGTCGTTGTATTTCGCTGCACTGATGATGCTGATCGGCTCGGGCCTGCTCAGTACCTACCTGGCGCTGCGCCTGGCTGCCGACAACGTCGATAGCCTGTGGGTCGGTGCCTTGATGGCGGCCAACTACTTCGGCCTGGCCGTGGGCGGCAAGGTCGGCCACCGGCTCATCGGCCGAGTAGGGCACATACGTGCCTATGCCACCTGCGCCGGTATTGTCGGCGCCGCCGTGCTCGGGCACGGCCTGACCAACTGGCTGCCGGCCTGGGTCGGGCTGCGGATGATCGTAGGCCTGGGCATGATGTGCCAGTACATGGTCATCGAAAGCTGGCTCAACGAGCAGGCGGACGTGAAGTACCGGGGCGCCGTATTCAGCGGGTACATGATCGCGTCCTACCTGGGCCTGGTGTTGGGTCAGCTGATACTGGTGGTGCACCCTGAGCTGGGGCTTGAGCTGCTGATGCTGGTCGCGATGTGCTTCGCCCTGTGCCTGGTGCCGGTGGCCATGACCCGCCGCATCCACCCCGCGCCACTGCGTCCGGCACCCATGGAGCCCAAGTTCTTCATCAAGCGCGTGCCGCAGTCGCTCAGTACGGTGCTGGGTTCCGGGCTGATCGTCGGCTCGTTCTATGGCCTTGCTCCGCTGTATGCCGCCAGTCAGGGTCTTAGCACCGAGCAGATCGGTCTGTTCATGGGCTGCTGCATCTTTGCAGGGCTGGTGGTTCAGTGGCCGCTGGGCTGGTTGTCGGACCGTTACGACCGAGCGGTGTTGATTCGCAGTGTCGCAGTGGGGCTGGCCGTGGCCGCCGCGCCGTTGGCGATCCTGCCCGACGTGCCGCTGGAGTTGCTGTTCGCCATGGGCTTTGTGGTATCGCTGTTGCAGTTCAGCCTGTACCCGCTGGCCGTGGCTTTTTCCAACGACCACGTGGAGAGCGAGCGCCGCGTTTCGCTGACTGCCATGCTGTTGGTGACTTACGGCGTGGGGGCGTGCATCGGGCCGCTGGCTGCTGGCGTGCTGATGAAAGTGCTGGGCGTGCAGATGTTGTACGCCTTCTTCGTGTTCTTTGCCCTGGTACTGGTCTGGCGTATTCGTCCAAAAGCTGTCACCGGCTTGCACCAGGTCCAGGATGCCCCCCTGGGCCACGTCGCCATGCCCGCCGCCGGCTCGCCCCTGTCGGCAGCGCTGGACCCGCGTGTGGATGAGCAGACCGTGCAGGATGTGATGCAGACGCCGGTGGCGGCCGAGGACACGGAGGAGGCCGAGAAAGACGGCGAACCGCCGCTGGAGGAGGTGCAGGGGAATAAGCCGGCTTGAATGTGGCCGTCACGCGCGTTGGAGCACGTGGAGCGTGACGTGTGCCAGGCGACGCATCCCGACCTAGTAATTCCTGTATTTCAGCGTATCGCCTAGGGCCGCTGCGCGGCCCATCGCGGCACGAGGCCGCTCCTACCCGGAAATCGGCTAGCCTTCAGAGGCGGCGCTAGGCCGTTTAGTTCTGCAAAGGCCAGGCCTCCGCTATCTCAGCCAATACAGGACCAAGGTAGATACCGTCTGGATCCTCACCTCGTAAGTGCGATTTGAGGATCAAGACGAGGGTATGTGTGATTTTGGAAGTTTGGGCAGCAACTTGAGCACCAAGTCAGAGACATGGGCTGTGTTGGTCTTGCTTCTAAGCGCACGGTAGCCCAGGCGCCGCAGATCGCGACTTCAGGAGGCCGAGCGCAGGGCTTGCGAAGGGAGGTGACAGGCATGGATGCCTGTCAAGCGCTGGGCCCCAGGATGGGGCCTGCAGCGCGGTCCTCCCGGGAGCTAGCCCGGAGCGAGGGAACCCCGGAGCGTAGCGCAGGGGCCGGATGATAGGAGCAGGCGGTTTTTGCTCACTTTTTGACAAGAAGACAAAAAGTGAGCCGCCGTAAGGGCGGAAAGGTGACTGTACGCCACCCTCGCCAATGAATACCTACACAGGTCCAAACGCCCAAACAATTCCTTCAAAACTACGTGATAGCACCCAAGCTGCTGAAAGGCCGCAACAGCCCTCCCGCCCATTGTAAAAATCAATAATCGTCCTTATCAAACCGCCGCGCTTCACGCTGCAGCTGATACACAAAACTCTCCACCTTGCGCTGGGCAGGCCCACTGAGGTTATGAAAGCGAACCCCAGCAAACGTGGTATTGATCCGCTCTTCATAATGCAGATGGCGCAACTCGACCATGGTATCCACCAACCCAAGCGGTGCGCCGGCCTTGAAGCGTTCATACACCTGACCCAACTGCAGGCGATCCTCGACATTCCCATCAAAGCGCAGCTTGCACCCGGTAGCCGAAATATCCAGCAGTTTGCCACGCAAGGCACCGTTGCCCTTGAGGTGCGTGCCATCGAGCATGATGTCTACCAGCTGCGACAGCTTCAGCGCGGCACGAAATGCGTTGCGGCGCTGGTGATAGGTCATCTCCAACGGCAGCCCGCCACGGTAGCAGCGATGACCGTCCACTTCGCTGATGCGCAGGCCGTGGGTGCATTCCCAGGCAATGCGCACACCGTCGTGGAAGCCTTCCACCCGGAAATGCTCGCCGTTTTCGATGAACTTCTCACCGTCACGGGGGATCAGCTCGTCAAGCGCCAGCACATTGTTTTCCCGATCCACGTCCACCACGTAACTCTGGAAGCGATGGCCTCGGTCATGGAAGGTGATGATCAGGGGGTCGTGGCTGTCCTGGAGCTGCCGTAAATTGGCCGCAATTTCCAAGGGTGTGCTCAGCACCTTGGGCGGTTGCGGGGCATCGGATTCATTGAACACGGCTTGACGTTCTCCAGGCAAAAGCGACACAGGCAATTAACAGCATTTTGCCAGTATGTGCGGTGCCTTGATAGGGAAATCACACTTGGCTGAGGGCGCGCGGCTTGGCCAGGGGTGAGGTGCTGCCACGGCTGTTGTAGAGCGACGGCGAGTCGCCGCCCATGAGGATGCGGACCTGATTATTGGTGACCTGTTGCTGGACCTGAATGATACGGCCATTGGTCGAGTTGACCTGCTGACAGGCGTCCATCAGCTGCGCCAGCGTATCGAGTCGCTCCAGCATCACGTCACCGTGGGGCGATTGCGCCGCCACCACCTGTACGCCGGCGCGGTCTGCGCTCAGGCCCAGGTCGCTCAGCAACTGGCCACGGCGCTGGCCGTGTTGTTCGAGCAGAATGATCAGCGACTGTTTGCGCGCCAGGATCTGCTCAAGCAACTGCATGTCGCGACCGTGCAGCGCGACAGCCTCGTTCTGAAGCAGCTCCAGTAGCTCCTGCATCGGAGCGATGTCTTGTTCGATCAATTGCAGCAGGGTGGTGTCGTGCATGGCTAACTCCCGGTTTTCAAGCGTCCATTGAAGTCAGCGCACCCGACGGTCAACGCTGTGCTTCGAAATCGAGCAGCTTGCTGGCGACACGGCCGGCATCGACCTTGTAGCTGCCATCGGCAATGGCCTGTTTGAGCTGGGCTACCTTGGCGCTGTTGACGACGGGTTCATCGCGCAGCTTGTCGCTGATCTTTTGCAACTGCTGGGCCTCTGGGCTTAGGTGCACGGCTTCTCCGCTTGCACCCGTGCCCTTTACTGTTTCCTGGCTGGCAGCCGGCTTTTCAGTGCTGCCAGGGGCATTGCTGCCGCGTACACCGCCGGTGACGGCCGGGGAATTATTCAAACGACTGAAGTCGATGACCATGATCAGAAAACCTCTGGGTTTATGGACGCTTGCCTTGTTTTCGGCCAACTCACGATAAACTTTAGGCACAAATGCGTGACTGTCTTGAGCGACAGCCTGTTACCCGTTTTCTGACACAGTCTAAAAAAAGCGGTTCCCCGGCGCCAGCGGCTTCCGCCCGCTGGCCTACATGCTCACCTCGACCTGGCCCGGGCCCGTCACCATGGCCTTGACCACGCGTTTGGAATTGAGATTGCGCACCCGAATCTGCTCGCTGATGCCGCCTTTGCTCAGCGCCTCGCCAGGCATGCGCACGCTCAACGTGCCACTGCGGGCAACGATCACCACATGATCGCCCTTGCGCACCACCTCCGCCTGCTCCAGGTGTTGAGGCGTCAGCACCTGATCCATCACCGTCGGGCGCAGCATCTTCATCCCGACCGCCTGGCCCACATCGGTCAGAAACCCTTGGCCCAGCGTGCCGACGTCCCGCTCGCGCAGGGCCACATCGCCTTCGCTCACCACGTTGTCCCGTCGCAGCGGGCGGGTGACCACGACCACCTCGCGGAACAAGCGAACGGTGGCGGGCACGAAAACGGTCCAGGGCGCCGCGCCGTCGCAACGTACACGCACCGTCACCCGCCCCAGCGGCACGCTCGGGCTTTCCAGCGAAGCGTCGAGCGCCTGGCTGCACAAGGGCATGCGCAACCTTGGGTCCAACGGGTTCACCTGGATCTCGTAGCGGCCGGCCGTTTGGGTCGTGGCGAGATAATCTTCGACGGTGAACTCAAGAAACCCTTGGGTGACACCGATAAGCTGTTCAGGCATGGTGAACGCGTCCGCCCAGGTGCGAACCGGTACCAGCAGGCACAATGCGGCCAGCAAGCCAGCCAGCAGGCGCGTCAATCGTCGGGAAACTGTCGTTTTCATGTACATGGCGCTCAAAAAAGCAAAGCCCGTGCCGACTTCTTGAGTAAGTGGCAACGAATGGCTGACAGGTAAGGAGTTCGGCATGGCGGGGGTTATGGATTCGGTCAACCAGCGCACACAGCTGGTTGGGCAGAATCGCCTGGAGCTGCTGCTGTTCCGCCTCAACGGCGAACAGCTTTATGGCATCAACGTTTTCAAGGTCAGGGAAGTGCTGCAATGTCCTGCGCTGACCATACTGCCCAAGGCGCACCCGGTGGTGCGCGGCGTCGCCAACATCCGCGGGGCGACGATTCCGATCCTTGACCTGTCGATGGCCACCGGCCTGCGCCCGTTGCAGGAAGACACGCGCAGCAGTTTCGTGATCATTACCGAGTACAACACCAAGACCCAGGGCTTTCTGGTGCATTCGGTCGAGCGCATCGTCAACATGAACTGGGAAGAAATCCACCCGCCACCCAAGGGGACCGGCCGCGATCATTACCTGACGGCAGTCACGCGGGTGGACAACCGCATGGTCGAGATCATCGACGTGGAGAAGGTGCTGGCCGAGGTCGCGCCGTCTTCGGAGGCGGTGTCGGCGGGGGTGGTGGACGCCGAGGTGCAGGACAAGGCCGTGATGCTGCGGGTGTTGACCGTCGACGATTCGTCGGTGGCACGCAAGCAGGTCAGCCGTTGCCTGCAGACGGTTGGCGTCGAGGTGGTGGCCCTCAATGACGGTCGCCAGGCCTTGAACTACCTGCGCCAATTGGTGGACGAAGGCAAGAAGCCCGAAGAAGAGTTTCTGATGATGATTTCCGACATTGAGATGCCGGAAATGGACGGCTATACCCTGACAGCGGAAATTCGCAGCGACCCGCGCATGCAAAAGCTGCACATCTGCCTGCATACTTCCCTGTCCGGGGTGTTCAACCAGGCGATGGTCAAGAAAGTGGGCGCCGATGATTTCCTGGCCAAGTTCCGGCCGGATGATCTGGCCCAGCGCGTGGTTGACCGAATCAAGGCAGCACATTGAAAGGCGCCGGGGTTCGCCCCGGCCACAGTGATTGAAAAGAGGCGGCAGCAGTGTCTACGGGTAATTTGGATTTCGAACAGTTCCGGGTCTTTCTGGAAAAAGCCTGTGGCATCTTGCTGGGCGAAAATAAGCAGTACCTGGTGTCCAGCCGCCTCAACAAATTGATGGAGCAGCAGGGCATCAAGAGCCTGGGCGAGCTGGTGCAACGCATCCAGGCCCAGCCGCGGGGCGGCCTGCGCGAGCAGGTGGTCGATGCCATGACCACCAACGAAACCCTGTGGTTTCGCGATACCTACCCGTTCGAGGTGCTCAAGAACAAGGTCATCCCCGAGTTTATCCGCAACAACCCCGGCCAGCGCCTGCGCATGTGGTCGGCGGCGTGCTCTTCGGGCCAGGAGCCGTACTCCATCTCCATGGCCATCGACGAGTTCGAACGCAGCAACCTGGGCCAGCTGAAAATGGGCGCGCAGATCGTCGCGACCGACCTGTCGGGCACCATGCTCAACAACTGCAAGACTGGCGAGTACGACAGCCTGGCGATTGCCCGCGGCTTGTCGGCCGAGCGCCTGCAGCGCTACTTCGACCCCAAGGGGCCGGGGCGCTGGGCGATCAAGCCGGCGATTCGCAACCGGGTGGAGTTTCGCTCGTTCAACTTGCTCGACAGCTATGCAAGCCTGGGCAAGTTCGACATCGTGTTCTGTCGCAACGTCTTGATCTACTTCTCGGCCCAGGTCAAGAAAGACATCCTGCTGCGCATTCACAGCACCCTCAAGCCAGGCGGGTACCTGTTCCTGGGCGCATCCGAAGCCCTCAACGGCCTGCCGGACCATTACCAGATGGTGCAGTGCAGCCCGGGCATCATCTATCAGGCCAAATAGGCCCATGCCGTATGTGCCGCTGACCGGGCGATGCCTTGTCAGCGGCTTTCAATGAGTCGGCCCTGTCGCTGACGTCAATTTTTTGTTTTGCCGCTCATGTGCTCTTGTTTTTGCCGCTTGTGGCCATTGGGCCGCGTGCGGTTTGCCGCTTTTCTGGCATAGCGCCCCTTTGAACAGGGCTGCAAGGCCTTGAATACGGGCTTTGCCGATGTTGGCACAAGCCTTGCTAAAACCTTCGGCAACGACATTCTGGTCAACCGCTGAAGGTTTCCCCGACATGAGCATCAGCTTCGACAAGGCGCTTGGTATCCATGAAAAGGCCCTGGGCTTTCGTGCGCAACGCGCCGAAGTGCTGGCCAACAACATTGCCAACGCCGACACCCCCAACTACAAGGCCCGTGACCTGGACTTCGCCTCGGTGCTGGCCGCTGAAAGCGACAAGCAGCACAACGGCGGCCGCTTCGGCCTGGAGCGCACCAACAGCCGGCACATCGAGGCCGACGGCGTGGCGCTGAGCGACGAAGCCCTCAAGTACCGCACGCCGATGCAGCCTTCGATCGACCAGAACACCGTGGACGCGCAAATCGAGCAGTCGAATTACACCGAAAACGCGATTGGCTTCCAGGCCAGCTTCACGTTGCTCAACAGTAAATTCAAAGGGCTGGTATCAGCCCTGCGGGGAGAATGACCATGTCCCTTTCCAGCGTCTTCAACATTGCCGGTTCCGGCATGAGCGCGCAGAACACGCGCCTGAACACCGTCGCCTCCAACATTGCCAACGCCGAGACGGTCTCGTCGAGCATCGACCAGACCTACCGCGCTCGCCATCCCGTGTTCGCCACCACGTTCCAGAACACCCAGGCCGGCACCAGCCAGTCGCTGTTCGAGGACCAGGGCGAGGCAGGGCAGGGCGTGCAAGTAACCGGCATCGTCGAGGACCAGAGCAACCTCGAGGCCCGCTACGAGCCTAGCCACCCGGCGGCGAACAAGGACGGCTACGTGTATTACCCCAACGTTAACGTGGTCGAGGAGATGGCTGACATGATCTCGGCCAGCCGCGCGTTCCAGACCAATGCCGAGTTGATGAACACGGCCAAGAGCATGATGCAGAAGGTGCTGACCCTGGGTCAGTGATAGGACGCCGACATGACCACCACCAATGCCACAGGCGAAGTCGGTAGTAGCTACCTGAACTCGCTGCAGCGAAAAGAAAGCAAGAACGACGAAAAGACCGGCGCCGCCGGCAGTGCCCTGGGCAAAGATGCCTTCCTGCAGCTGCTGGTCACCCAGATGAAAAACCAGAACCCCCTGGACCCGCAGCAGAACGGCGAGTTCGTGGCGCAGTTGGCCCAGTTCAGCAGCTTGGAAGGTATCCAGACCCTGAACAGCTCGGTCGGCTACATCGCCAGTGCGTTCCAGTCGTCCCAGGCCTTGCAGGCGTCGTCGCTGGTCGGACGCAACGTGATCGTGCAGACCGACAAGGCCGTGGTCGACACCAGCAAGGACATGAAGGGCTCGGTGAACCTCACCGGCTCGAGCACCGCCACCTCGGTGGGCGTGTACGACAAGGACGGCAAGCTGGTGCGCACCCTCGACCTGGGCAGCCAGGCTGGCGGCAAGGTGGACTTCACCTGGGATGGCAAGGATGACGCCGGTGAGACCCTGCCGGCCGGCACCTACAGCTTCAAGGCCACCGCCTCGATCAATGGCACGGCCACGGCCATGACCACCAACCTGCCGGCCACCGTCACCAGCGTGACCATGGGCACCAACGGCGGCGAAATGTCGCTGAACCTGGCAGGGCTGGGCAGCGTTCCACTTTCCACCATTCAAAGCATCGGCATCTAGGGCCTAGCGCACATTTTCAGGAGTTAGCGTATGTCTTACAACATTGGCTTAAGCGGCCTCAATGCAGCCAACAAGGCCCTGAACGTGACCGGCAACAACATTGCCAACGTCGCCACCACTGGCTTCAAGTCCTCGCGCGCCGAGTTCGCCGACCAGTACTCAAGCTCCATTCGCGGCACCAGCGCCGGCCGTACCTCCATTGGTACCGGCGTAAGAACCGCCGCCATTTCCCAGCAGTTCAGCTCGGGCAACATCAACGGCACCGGCCAGGCGCTGGACATGGCCATTGACGGCAACGGCTTCTTCGCGCTCAACGACAACGGCTCGAAGATCTATACCCGGGCCGGGGCGTTCTACAGTGACAAGCAGGGCTTCGTCGTCAACGCCGGCGGCGCCAACCTGCAAGGTTATGGCGTCGACGAAAATGGCCAGGTGGTGCAGGGCGTATTGACCAACCTTCAGATCGACACGGCCAACCTCACCCCCAAGGCCACGTCCAAGATCGAGCAGACGGTCAACCTCAAGTCCAGCGATGGCGCGCCTACGGTCACCCCGTTCGACCCAGCCGACGTCAAGAGCTACAACTTCACGTTCTCAAGCGACGTGTACGATAGCCAGGGCAATGCGCACCAGTTGAACCAGTACTTCATCAAGGATGACACGTCCAATTCCTGGAAGATGTACAGCACCATCGACGGTCGCAACCCACAGGACCCGACCTCCACGCAGCCGCTGATCAATGACCTGCCATTCAAGTCCGACGGCACGCTCAACGCCGATGCCCTCACGCCTGGGCCGGTGACCGGTGGCCTGTCGATCAATGCGAACAAGACTTTCAACCTGGACAACTGGATCCCCGCGCAGAAGAACGCTGCCGGCCAGTGGTCAGCCAACGGCGCCAATGCCAACCCCGGCGGCGTCAGCCTCGACATGCTGGGCATGACCCAGTACAACGCCGCCTCGGCCGTGACCGCCAAGGATCAGGACGGGTTCGCTACGGGTGAGCTGTCTAGCCTGTCGGTAGACAAGGGCGGCTTCCTGTTCGCCAACTTCACCAATGGCAAGAACAAAGTCATCGGCCAGGTCGCCATCGCTAGCTTCGCCAACATGCAGGGCCTGACGCCGATCGGCGGCACCAACTGGCAGGAGTCCTTCTCATCGGGTGTCCCGGTGATCGGCGCGCCGGACACCGGCACCCTGGGCCAGATTGCAGGTTCTTCGCTGGAAGATTCCAACGTCGACCTGACCGGCGAGCTGGTGAACCTGATCAAGGCGCAGAGCAACTACCAGGCCAACGCCAAGACGATTTCCACCGAAAGCACCATCATGCAAACCATCATCCAGATGAGCTGATGGCGTGCCGAGGCGTGACACTCAGGGTTTACGAGCAGTGTCGATGAAGCATGTCTGGTTGTTGTCCTTTCTGCTGGTGATAGGGGGCGGTAGTGCCAACTGGGCAGAGGCCGCCCCAAGCCCTTTCTTCCTTTGGCAAAGCCTGGTCACCGGGCGATACATCTGCGTCCAAGGCAACCCGGGTTCAGGCTGGACCCGGTTTGCCGGCCCCTACAAAAACGGCGCCTGCCGCGATCACTGATCCAGGCGCTTTTGATCCGATGCCAACAAACTGACACCGATGGTAAAGCCGTCGCGCTGAAGTGCCCGATTCACCGGGGTGCAAAGCTGGTTCGATTATTGCTAGACCCTGCCTGATGACAGCGCGGTACTGGCGCGCGGAGGAGATGCTGTGGACAAATTGCTTTACGTGGCCATGACCGGGGCTAGCCAGAACGCGCTGGCCCAGAAGGCCCACGCCAACAATCTGGCGAACGTTTCCACCAACGGTTTCCAGCGCGACCTGGAGCAGGCCCGCTCGATGCCGGTCTTTGGCGACAGCTTCCCGGCGCGCGCCTTTGCCCTGACCGAGCGTCCAGCCACCGACTTCAGCGAAGGGCCGATGATCGAAACCGGTCGCGACCTGGACGTGGCTGTGAGCGGCCATGGCTTTATCGCCGTGCAGGCCCCCGACGGCAGCGAAGCCTATGTGCGCACTGGCAGCCTGAATATCGACGCCCTTGGCGTGTTGCGCGCCGGCAACGGCATGCCGGTGATCGGCAACGGCGGCCCGATTGCCATTCCACCTGAGCAGAAGGTGGAAGTAGGTGCCGACGGCACCATCAGCATCCGCTCCATGGGCGAAGACCCGCGGGTGATGGCCGAAGTCGACCGCATCAAGCTGGTCAACCCGGACACCAAGGGGTTGAACAAAGGTGCAGACGGCCTGATTCACACCGCCAGCGGCCAGCCGGCCGATGCCGACGTCAATGTTCGCGTGGTCTCGGGCTTTCTTGAAGGCAGCAACGTCAACGCGGTGGAAGAGATGACCTCGGTGCTGGCGTTGTCCCGCCAGTTCGAGCTGCACGTGAAAATGATGAGCGCGGCCAAGGAAGGCGATGAAGCCATGGCGCGGGTTTTGCAAATCGGCTAATGACATTTGAACGGGTGCCGTAAAACAGGCGCGCGAGGAGAACTTACATGCTTCCAGCTCTATGGGTCGCCAAAACCGGCCTGTCCGCCCAGGACACCAACCTGACGGTGATTTCCAACAACCTGGCCAACGTGTCGACCACCGGCTTCAAACGTGATCGCGCCGAGTTCCAGGACCTGTTGTACCAGATCCGTCGCCAGCCAGGTGCCCAGTCCACCCAGGACAGCCAGCTGCCCTCCGGCTTGCAGGTAGGTACTGGCGTGCGCATTGTCGGCACCCAGAAAAGCTTCGTGGCTGGCAGCCTGCAGACCACCGAGAACCCGCTGGACATGGCGGTCAATGGTCGTGGTTTCTTTCAGATCCTGCAGCCAGATGGCACGGTTTCGTACACCCGTGACGGCACCTTCCACCTCAACTCCGATGGCCAGATCGTCACCGCCAACGGCTATGCCCTGGAGCCTGCCATCGTCGTGCCCAACGACGCGCAGACCTTCACCGTCGGCCAGGACGGTACCGTATCGATCACCACCGCCGGCAACCCGGCCGCCCAGGTGATCGGCAACATCCAGACCGCCGACTTCATCAACCCGGCGGGCCTGCAGGCCATCGGTGGCAACCTGTTCCTGGAAACGGCCGCCAGCGGCGCCCCCCAAGTCGGCACCCCGGGCCTGAACGGCTTCGGTACCACCTTGCAGCAAACCCTGGAGAACTCCAACGTCAGCACCGTGGAAGAGCTGGTGAACATGATCACCACCCAGCGCGCCTACGAGATGAACTCCAAGGTCATTTCTGCCGCCAACTCGATGCTGCAGACCGTTACCCAGCAGCTGTGATCCCAGCAACTTCCGTAGCACCCGTGAGGTATGCATCATGAATCGTCTGTTGTCCGTTTTCGCCCTGGGCGGTGCGGTGTTGCTTGCAGGCTGCGTCGCCCCCGCGGCCAAGCCCAACGACCCGTACTATGCGCCGGTGCTCCCGCGCACCCCTTTGCCGGCAGCGGCCAACAACGGTTCGATCTACCAGGCCGGTTTCGAGCAGAACCTGTATAGCGACCGCAAGGCATTCCGCGTGGGTGACATCATCACCATCACCCTGAACGAGCGCACCTCGGCCAGCAAGAACGCAGGTTCCCAGATCCAGAAGAACAGCAAGGCCAGCCTTGGTCTGTCGTCGCTGTTCGGGGCCAGGCCGAACACCAACAACCCGTTCGGCGGCGGCGACCTGTCGCTCGATGCCGGCTACAGCGGTGATCGCACCACCAAGGGCGACAGCAAGGCCACCCAGGGCAACACCTTGACCGGCTCGGTGACCGTCACCGTGGCCGAAGTGCTGCCCAATGGCATCATCGCCGTGCGCGGCGAGAAGTGGCTGACCCTGAACACCGGTGAAGAGCTGGTGCGCATCGCCGGGCTCATCCGCGCCGACGACATCGCCACCGACAACACCGTGCCGTCCACGCGGGTGGCCGATGCGCGCATCACCTATTCCGGCACTGGCTCGTTTGCCGATGCCAGCCAGCCCGGGTGGCTGGACCGCTTCTTCATGAGCCCGCTTTGGCCCTTCTGAGTACCCTGACCATGCTCAATCTGAGGCAACTGCTCACCGCCACCTTGCTGCTGACCTGCGCCTGCGCCGCTCAAGCCGAGCGCCTGAAGGACATCGCCAGCATTTCGGGCGTACGTTCCAACCAGTTGATCGGCTACGGCCTGGTGGTCGGCCTGAACGGTACCGGCGACCAGACCACGCAAACGCCTTTCACCCTGCAGACGTTCAACAACATGCTGTCGCAGTTCGGCATCAAGGTGCCGCCTGGATCGGGCAACGTGCAGTTGAAGAACGTTGCCGCAGTATCGGTGCATGCCGACTTGCCGGCCTTCGCCAAGCCAGGGCAGGTGGTGGACATCACCGTGTCGTCGATCGGTAACTCCAAGAGCCTGCGTGGGGGCAGCTTGTTGATGACCCCGCTCAAGGGGATCGACGGCAACGTCTACGCCATCGCCCAGGGCAACCTGGTGGTGGGCGGCTTCGATGCCGAAGGGCGCGACGGCTCGCGGATCACCGTCAACGTGCCGTCTGCCGGCCGTATCCCGGGCGGCGCCAGCGTCGAGCGGGCAGTGCCAAGCGGTTTCAACCAGGGCAACACCCTGACCCTGAACCTCAACCGCCCCGACTTCACCACCGCCAAGCACATCGTCGACAAAGTCAACGACCTGCTCGGCCCTGGCGTGGCCCAGGCCGTGGATGGCGGTTCGGTGCGCGTGAGCGCGCCGATGGACCCCAGCCAGCGGGTGGACTACCTGTCGATCCTGGAAAACCTGGAAATCGATCCGGGCCAGGCAGTGGCCAAGGTGATCATCAACTCGCGTACCGGCACTATCGTCATCGGCCAGAACGTCAAGGTATCGCCGGCGGCGGTAACCCACGGCAGCCTAACGGTGACCATCACCGAAGACCCCATCGTCAGCCAGCCGGGCCCGCTCTCCAATGGCCAGACCGCCGTGGTCCCGCGCTCGCGGGTCAGCGCCGAGCAGGAAGCCAAGCCGATGTTCAAGTTCGGCCCGGGTACCACGCTGGATGAAATCGTCCGGGCGGTGAACCAGGTGGGCGCCGCGCCCGGTGACCTGATGGCCATTCTCGAAGCCCTGAAACAGGCCGGCGCCTTGCAGGCCGACCTGATCGTGATCTGAGGACGGCATCGATGAACAGCAAGAGCCTGGTTTCCGGCAGTGTCGACAGCGGTGCCTTCACCGACCTCAACCGCCTCAATGCCCTCAAGCACGGTGATCGCGACAGCGAAGCCAACGTGCGCAAGGTGGCCCAGGAGTTCGAGTCGATGTTCATCAGCGAGATGCTCAAGGCTTCGCGCAAGGCCAGCGATGTCCTGGCCGACGACAACCCGATGAACACCGAGACGGTCAAGCAGTACCGGGACATGTACGACCAGCAGTTGTCGGTGAGCATGTCCCGCGAGGGTGGCGGTATCGGCCTGCAGGATGTGCTGGTACGCCAGCTGACCAAAAGCCGCAGCGCCGCCGCCAATACCAGCCCGTTCCCGCGTGGCCAGGCAGGCCCGGTGTTGTGGGGTAGCAAGGTCGCAGACCCGGTCCACGCCACCCAAGCGGCCAGCACCCGCAACGACGTCGCCGCGCTCAATGCGCGGCGCCTGGCGTTGCCCAGCCGCCTTACCGACCGCCTGCTGGCCGGCATCGTGCCTACTGCGGCCACGGCGCCTGTCGGCGCAGCCCCCGTGCGCGACGGCCAGCAGCCGGCCAAGGCCTTTGCCGTGCCCGAGAACGGGCTGCGCATTACCGGCCGTGCCATTGCCCAGCCGCCGCTGGCACCGAAAAAGGCCTTCACCGACAGCGATTCGTTCATCGCCACCATGCTGCCAATGGCCGAGCAGGCCGCCAAGCGCATCGGTATCGACCCGCGCTACCTGGTCGCCCAGGCTGCGCTGGAAACCGGTTGGGGCAAGTCGGTCATGCGCAACAGCGACGGCAGCAGCAGCCACAACCTGTTCGGCATCAAGGCCACCGGCAACTGGCAGGGCGAGCAGGCCAGGGCCATCACCAGTGAATTCCGCGACGGCCAGTTCGTCAAGGAAACCGCCCAGTTCCGCAGCTACGACTCCTACCAGGACAGCTTCCACGACCTGGTGAGCCTGTTGCAGAACAATTCGCGCTATCAAGAAGCGGTCAAGTCGGCCGATAACCCAGAGCAGTTTGCACGCGAGTTGCAAAAGGCCGGTTACGCGACCGACCCGGGCTATGCGAAGAAAATCATCAGCATCGCCCAGCAAATGCAGAAGACACCGCAATACGCCATGGCTGGCAGCACCACGAACCTTTGAAAGGACTAAATCATGTCGAGCCTGATTTCGATCGGCCTGAGTGGCTTGAGTGCCAGCCAGGCGCACCTGTCGGTCACCAGTAACAACATCGCCAACGCCGCCACCGGCGGCTATTCGCGCCAGCAGGCCATGCAAGTGGCCGGTGCCTCGCAGTACATGGGCGCAGGTTTTCTGGGCAGTGGGACCACGCTGGCAGACGTGCGCCGTATCTACAGTGCCTACCTCGACAATCAGTTGCAGACGGCGACGTCCCTGCAAGCCGATTCCACGGCATTCCGGGACCAGGTGACCGGTGTCGACAAGCTGCTGGCTGACCGGGATACCGGCATCAGCTCGGTACTGACTGCGTTTTTCTCGGCCATGCAAACCGCAGCGGCCAAGCCCGGCGATGTGGCCTCGCGGCAACTGTTGCTGACCCAGGCGCAGACCTTGAGCAACCGTTTCAATGCTGTCAGCACCCAATTGACCCAGCAGAACGACGTCATCAACTCCCAGCTCGATACCTTGGCGGGGCAGGTCAACAAGCTCACCAGCAGCATCGCCGAATACAACAAGCAGATCGTGGCCGCCAGCGGCACCGGCAGCACGCCCAACAACCTGCTCGATGCCCGCAGCGAAGCCGTGCGCCAGCTGAACGAACTGGTGGGCGTGACCGTTCAGGAGCGTGAAGGCAACTACGATGTGATCCTGGGCAGCGGCCAGTCGCTGGTGACCGGGAGCAGGTCCAACCCGTTGTCGGTTCAGCCGGGGGTGGCCGACAAAAGCCAGGCGACCTTGCGCATCAATTACGAGTCGTTCAGCTCGGACGTGACCTCGGTAGCCACCGGCGGCACCATCGGTGGCCTGTTGCGCTACCGCCAGGACGTGCTGACGCCTTCGATGAACGAGTTGGGCCGCGTGGCGCTGGTCGTCGCCGACAGCATCAACAGCCAGCTGGGCCAGGGCCTGGACGCCAACGGGCAGTTCGGCAGCTCGCTGTTCTCCAGCATCAACAGCGCCAGTGCCATCGCCCAGCGCAGCCTGGCCTCGTCGAACAACAGCGCAGGCTCGGGCAACCTCGATGTCACCATTGCCAACAGCGGCGCCCTGAGCACCTACGACTACGAAGTGAAGTTCACCAGCGGCAATCAGTACAGTGTGCGCCGCTCCGACGGCACCGACATGGGCTCGTTCGACCTCAATGCCGACCCTGCGCCGGTCATCGATGGTTTTAGCCTGTCCCTCAAGGGTGGTGCGCTGGCCGCCGGCGACAGCTTCAAGGTGATTCCTACCCGCTCGGCCGCCACCGGTATTACCACAGTACTCACCGATGCCAACAAGCTGGCGTTCGCCGGCCCTGTGAGCGCTGCCGTTGGCAGCGGCAACAGCGGCACCGGCACTATCACCCAACCTAGCCTTGGACAAGCGCTGGATATCTATGGCGGTGCCGACACGGCCCTGACGCAGCAGGCGATCAAGGACGCCATGCCGGTGCGCGTGGTGTTCGACGCAGCCAGCGGTGGGTCCCAGGGCTACAAGCTGTTTGATGCCAAGGGCGCGCAGATCGGCACTGGGACCGTGGTGCCAGGCCAGGACAATAAGCTCTCGCTGTCGATACCGATGCGTGATGCATCGGGCAACCCGATTCTCGACCCCAGCGGCAATCCGCGCACTTTTGCGCTGGAAACCACCATCGGCGGCAGCCCAGCGACCAACGACAGCTTTACCTTGTCGTTCAATGTCGATGGCAAGGCGGATAACCGCAATGCCAATGCCCTGTTGAGCCTGCAGACCAAATCGACCGTGGGGACCAATTCCGGTGGCGGCACCAGTTTCACTTCCGCCTATGCCGCCTTGGTAGAGCGGGTGGGTGCCAAGGCCAGTCAAGCGTCTATCGATACCACTGCAACGGCCGCGGTGCTCAAGTCGGCAAGTGAAAGTCGCAGCGCCGTCTCTGGGGTGAACCTGGACGACGAAGCCGCCAACCTCGTCAAGTTCCAGCATTACTACACCGCGTCGTCGCAGATCATCAAGGCGGCGCAAGAAACGTTCTCGACCTTGATCAACGCGCTATAAGGAGGCTGATCGTGCGAATTTCAACTGCCCAGTTTTACGAAACCAGCTCCAACACCTACTCCAAGAACTATTCGGATTTGGCCAAGATCACGGCCCAGGTGACCTCCAAGTCGCGCATTCAGACCGCAGGCGACGACCCGGTGGGCGCTGCGCGCTTGCTGTTGTTGCAACAGCAAAGCGCGTTGCTCGATCAGTACAGTGGCAACATGACCACCGTCAAGAACGCCCTGCTGCAGCAAGAGAGCGTGCTGTCTACCATCAACGATGCGCTGCAGCGGGCAAGCGAGCTGTCGATTCAGGCGGGTAACGGTGGTCTGAGCGACGCTGACCGCACCTCCATCGCCAGCGAAATCAAGGAAATCGAGGCCAACGTGTTCGGCCTGCTCAATTCCCGTGACGCCAACGGGGACTACATGTTTGGAGGGTCCAAGAATTCGACCCCGCCCTATGTTCGCAATGCCGACGGCTCCTACAGCTATCAGGGCGATCAGACCCAGATGAGCCTGCAGGTATCCGATACCTTGCATTTGGCCATCAACGACAGTGGCTTCAGCGTTTTCGACCAGGCCACCAACAACAGCCGCACGCAGTCGACCTTGCAGGCGCCGACGCCCAACGATGGCAAGGTGCTGCTTTCGGGTGGGTTGCTGACATCGGCCAACACCTACAGCGACAAGTTCGCAGCGGGCCAGCCTTATACGGTTACCTTCACCAGCGCCACTGAATACAGCATCAAGGACGCCGCCGGTAACGACATCACCCACGAAACCGCTGGCAAGGGCAAGTTCGATGTCAATACCGAAGGCGGCAAGATGATCTCGCTGCGGGGTGTGGATTTCGAGGTCAACCTGAACCTTGCCGAGGGTGACGATCCTGATGCCGTGGTGGCAGGGCATGTCTTCACCCTCGAAGCCAAGCCAGATACCCTGACCGCTACTCGCAGTGCAGGTAACCCCTCGACCTCTCAGGTCGTGGGCTCAAGCGTTACCGACCCCGATGCCTATCGCAGTACCTTCCCCAGCAACGGCGCAGTGCTCAGGTTCACCAGCGACACCGAGTACCAGCTTTTTGCGCAGCCCTACGATGCCCAGAGCAAACCGATTGCCTCGGGCACCATGGGGGCGGGTAATGCCGTGACGGTAGCGGGTGTGACCTATCAGTTCAACGGGGCGCCGGCCCAGGGCGATCAGTTCTCCATCAATGCCAACACCCACCGCACGCAGAACCCGCTGGACACCTTGGGGCAATTGCGAAGCGTGTTGGAGAAACCCCTTGATACGCCTGAAGCGCAGGCTGCTCTGAAGGCCGCAACGGACTCGGCGATTTCCAACCTGGCCAGTGCGCGTGATCGCATCGACATTACCCGAGGCTCGATCGGTGCCCGGGCCAATTCGCTTGAGATACAGGCTCAGGAAAACGAAAGCCTAGGTCTTGCCAACAAGAGCACGCAAAGCGCAATTGGCGACACCGACATGGCGACCGCCACGATCCAGCTGACCCTGCAACAGGCGATGCTCGAAGCCTCTCAGCTGGCATTTGCGCGAATATCGCAGTTGAGCTTGTTCGATAAGCTCTAAGTGAACCAGGGGGCGCGGAGCCAGGCTTCGCGCTCTGCTTCGTTGCAACCGACCATGGCTGTGATTGAGTGGCCTTGCTGGGTTGGCGCGCTCAAATGATGGCGCTGGCAGCGACGGGCGCCTCACAAGCGAGCTTGTTTGAAACCTGCGGCTTTGTCCCTCAATGACGGGATATCCCTATGCACGGCGCGTGATGAATTCAACGTGCCACGCCCTCGATACCTGCCTTTCGTTGCATTTCAATGTGACCAATGAGTCAAAACGGTCATCTTCCCTGTATTCTATGCAGCAGCTGTTGCAGCATTTTGTTACCGGTGCGCAGGCAGGCTCTGCTCTATCCCCTCCCCAGGCGGTGACGCTCCGGTTTTTGGCGCCCTCAATCGATCGAGTGGTGGTCTTTGGCTGTTTTCATTGGGAAGCCAGAATGATTGGCATCAAGAGTATCGCGAGTTACGTGCCCACCGCTGGCCTGGACAACTACGTCCAGGGTGCGAAGTTCGGCAAGGACGAAGAGTTCATGTTCGGCAAGATCGGTGCGTCCTTCTTGCCACGCAAGGCCCCGGAGCAGGAAACCTCCGACCTGTGCGTGGAGGCCGCCCGGGCACTGTTCGCCAACAACCCCGACCTCGATCCGCAGTCGATCGACGCGTTGATCGTGGTGACCCAAAATGGCGATGAAGAAGGCCTGCCGCACACGGCCGCCATCGTCCAGAGCAAGCTCGGGCTGTCTACCCGCGTGGCAGCGTTCGACATCTCCCTGGGCTGCTCGGGGTATGTGTATGGGCTGTATGCGATCAAGGGCTTCATGGAGGCGGCGGGTCTGAAGAACGGGCTGCTGATCACCGCCGACCCGTATTCGAAGATCGTCGACCCGGAAGACCGCAATACCACCATGCTGTTCGGCGACGCGGCCACGGCCACCTGGATGGCCGATGGCGCGGTCTGGAAGCTGGGCGAAGCACGCTTTGGCACTGACGGTTCGGGTGCCGAGCACCTGAAGGTGTCCGATGGTACGTTCTTCATGAATGGCCGGCAGGTGTTCAATTTTGCTCTGGTCAAGGTGCCGGCGCATTTGCACGAGCTGCTTGATGCCAGCGGCCTGCAGTCTTCGGACATCGATGCGTTCTGCATCCACCAGGGCAGTGCGGCGATCGTCGATGCGGTGGCTCGGCGGTTCGAGGAGCATCATCCGGAGAAATTCGTGAAAGACATGCTCGAGACGGGCAATACCGTGTCGTCCAGCGTGCCGTTGCTGCTGCAAAAGCACATGCTCGACGGTAGCTGGAAGCGGGTGGCTGTGAGCGGGTTCGGGGTGGGGTTGTCCTGGGCTTCGGCGATTCTTTATCGGGATTGATGGATTTAGACCAAATTCCAGGATCGCCCTGCGGACCAACGCGGCCGGTGCCAACATAAGCGGCGAAGCTGGAATCTTTGGGGCTGCTGCGCAGCCCATCGCGGC
>NZ_JBICMI010000046.1:0-17771 GCF_043106155.1 Pseudomonas sp. FYR_7 | reverse complement strand
GGGCATTAGATGCCTCGGGCGCAAGGTCACAACTCGTCTATCCCCAAAAACGCCCGTGCGCTCGCGTCGCCGGTAAATGTCAGCTGACTGCCCGCTTCAGTTGCAAACAGCCTGAACGCCAGGCAAAACGGCGCCTCCCCCAGCTCAAGCCAGCGCCGCGTCCCCGCAGGCACGCGTAACTGGTCGCCCTTCTCGCACATCACCGAATACACCTCAGCTCCCAGGCGCAGGCCAACCTGCACGCGTCCGCTCACCACGGCGATCACTTCGTCGGTATCAAGCACATGCTCATCGCGCAGGTCCGGGCCTTGATCCTCGACCCCGTCACGGTTGATCACCCCATGGGCCCGGCAACCGTGGGTGGTCATCATGTGATCGAGATGGGCCTGGCAGGCATCCATCATCTCATCGTGCAAGGTGCCCGGACGCACCCGCAGCCCGTGCTCGGCCTGCATGAGCGACACCCCATGCTCGGCCAGTGCTGCCGTGATGTCTTCGGCATGGGTCAGCACCTTGTTGGGCAACTGCGGGGTGGAAGGGTCGAATACGCAGAGGATGCTCATCGTAAGGTCCTGTTGGGTTGCGAATGAAAGGCCATGATAACGGCTGCCGCCAGTGCTGCGACGCTGGCCATACCAAAGGTGAGCCCGGGGCCGAGCATGTTCCAGCTATAGCCGGCGTACAACGCGCCCAGGGCACCACCGGTACCCGACAGCGCAGCGTACAGGGCCTGGCCCTGCCCCTGCTGCCTGGCGCGGAAACTGCTCTGCACGAAGGCGATGCTGGCCGCGTGAAAGCAGCCGAAAGTGGCCGCATGCAGCAACTGCGCGCCCACCAGTACGCCCGGCTGCGCTGCCAGATTGCCCAGCAACAGCCAGCGCACGGCGGCTAGCACGAAGCTTGCGAGCAGCACCCGGCGGACGCTGAACCGTGCGAACAGGCGACTCATGAGCATGAACATCACCACTTCCGCCACCACCCCGAGCGCCCACAGCAGGCCAATGGCCGTTCGGCTGTAACCCAGGTGCTCCAGGTGCAGGGTGAGGAAGGTGTAGTACGGCCCATGGCTCAATTGCATCAGCGCCACACAGACGTAGAACGCCAGGACTCCAGGGGCGCGCAGCTGCATGAGGAAACCCCCGGCCCCGTGTCGCTCACCGTGCTCGACGGGCTGGGCATTGGGTACCCAGAGGCTGGCGGCCACGATACCGGCCATGATCAGGACCAGGGCCACGGGATAGATGTCCAGGCTCAGCCATTCGAGCAGGCGCCCAAGCCCCACCACGGTGAGGATGAACCCAATCGACCCCCACAGCCGGACCTGGCTGTAGCGCGACGTCTGGCCATGCAGGTGCGCCAGCGTAATCACCTCGAACTGCGGCAGCACCGCGTGCCAGAAGAACGCATGCAAGGCCATGACCATCGCCAGCCAGGCGTAGCTCTTGCCGAAGAAGATCAGGCTGAAGGTGGCCAGCGTGCACAACGCCCCAAGCCGCACGATCAGTAAGCGCTGCCCGGTCCGGTCCCCCAGCCAGCCCCACAGATTGGGCGCTATGCAGCGCATCAGCATGGGAATGGCCACCAGTTCGCCGATGCGCGCGGGCGCAAAGCCCAGGTGGTCGAAGTACAGCGCCAGGAACGGCGCCGTGGACCCCAGCAAGGCGAAATAGAACAGGTAGAAACTGGACAATCGCCAGTAGGGTATCGGCTGCATGGGGTTGCCTTGGGAAGCAGGGCCTGTCGGCGGTGACTCAGCTGGGTGAGCTACCGCCGCGAGAAAACAGGCCTAGATGAATCAGAGCTGGCCCAGCACCGGCGTGTTCACCTTCACCTCGGCGTTCTGGGCACGGTGGCGCAACAGGTGATCCATCAGCGCGATGGCCATCATCGCCTCGGCGATCGGGGTGGCGCGAATGCCTACGCAGGGGTCATGCCGGCCTTTGGTGATGACGTCCACAGGGTTGCCGTCAACGTCCACCGAGCGGCCCGGCACGGTGATGCTCGAGGTAGGCTTCAATGCCAGGTGGGCAACGATCGGCTGGCCCGAAGAGATACCACCCAGAATGCCGCCTGCGTTGTTACTGAGAAAACCCTGCGGGGTCATCTCGTCGCGGTGCTCGGTGCCGCGCTGCGCAACGCTGGCAAAGCCTGCACCGATTTCCACGCCTTTCACGGCATTGATGCTCATCAGCGCATGGGCCAGCTCGGCGTCCAGACGATCGAAAATCGGCTCGCCAAGGCCCGGCATGACGCCTTCGGCCACCACGGTGATCTTGGCCCCTACCGAATCCTGATCCCGGCGCAGCTGATCCATGTACGCCTCAAGTTCCGGCACCTTGCTTGGGTCGGGGCTGAAGAAAGCGTTCTGCTCCACCGAGTCCCAGGTCTTGAAAGGGATCTGGATCGGGCCCAGCTGGCTCATGTAGCCGCGCACGGTGATGCCCTGGGTGGCCAGGTACTTCTTGGCGATGGCGCCGGCAGCCACGCGCATGGCGGTTTCGCGGGCCGAACTACGCCCGCCGCCACGGTAGTCGCGGGCGCCGTATTTGTGGTGATAGGTGTAGTCGGCGTGGGCCGGGCGGAACAGGTCCTTGATGGCCGAGTAGTCCTTGGACTTCTGGTCGGTGTTGCGGATCAGCAGGCCAATGGAGCAACCGGTGGTGCGCCCTTCGAACACGCCAGAGAGGATTTCCACCTCATCGGGTTCCTGGCGCTGGGTGGTGTGGCGGCTGGTGCCGGGCTTGCGCCGGTCCAGGTCGCGCTGCAGGTCGGCAAGGGAGATCTCAAGGCCTGGCGGGCACCCATCGACAATGGCGACCAACGCCGGGCCATGGCTTTCGCCAGCGGTGGTGACAGTGAACAGCTTGCCGTAGGTATTGCCGGACATGGACGCTCCGCGAGATCTGCCTGAAGTGAACGAAAGCGGCAGTATACAGGTGGATTGCCCGCGTGTGCGGGCCGGTTGGCAAGCGCGTCGTTCCGGACGATGCAGGGCCTTGGGCCTGGCCCTAGAACCTTCCTCGGCCACTGTAGGTCAAAGTGCTATCTCCCCCTGTGTAGCTGCGCACGATGCCGCGTTTCATTGCCCTGCTTTGCCTGCTGTTGACCAGCCTTTGCCATGCTGCTACCCCCACCGTCCTGCACCGCCCCATCGACCTGGACGCCGGTCAGGGCGTATTGCACGGCAGCCTGTTGTTACCCCAACAGGGCACCCCGCCGCCGGTGGTGCTGATCATCGCAGGCTCCGGGCCCACTGACCGCGACGGCAACAACCCGGCTGGCGGGCGCGTGGACAACTTGAAGCGCCTGGCCTTGCTGCTGGCCAATGCGAATATCGCCAGCGTGCGCTATGACAAGCGCGGCGTGGCCGCCAGCCAACCGGCTACGCCCGATGAGCGCGACCTGAGCGTGGAGCGTTATGTCGCCGACGTGGTGGCCTGGGGCCATAAGCTCAAGGCCGACCCCCGCTTCGGCTCGTTGATCCTGATCGGCCACAGCGAAGGTGCGCTGATCGCCAGCCTGGCCGCCGAGCAGGCTGGGGCCAGTGCGGTGGTCAGCCTGGCTGGCAGCGGCAGGCCCATGGCCGAAGTGGTGCGCGAGCAGCTTGCCGAGCGCCTTCCGCCTGCGCAGCTGGCCCGTGGCAGTGCCCTGCTTGACCGCCTGGAAGCCGGCCAGACCAGCCTGGACGTACCCGCACCGCTGCGCCAGGTGTTTCGCCCCAGCGTGCAGCCCTACCTGATCACCTTGTTCCGGCAGGACCCGGCAGCCGCGTTTGCGCGGCTGCCCATGCCGGCGCTGATCGTGCAGGGGCGCAACGATGTACAGGTGGACGTGGCGGATGCGCAGAAGCTCAAGGACGCCAAACCCGATGCCCACCTGGTGCTGATCGAGGGCATGAACCACATGCTGCGCATCAGCCCCAAGGACATGAGCGAACAGCGCGAGAGCTACCAGAACCCGCAGCTGCCATTGGCACGGGAGCTGGGCGAGCAGATCGTCACGTTCATTCGCCAGTTGCCACCGGGCTGATCGACGGGCTCAGGTCTGGGCAGCGGCGGCCGATACAGCGTGCATAGCCAAGGACATGCACTGATGACTACACCACCTGCTGCCACAGAGCCGGCTGAAGAGCCCCAACACACCCCCGCCCTGCCCTGGGCGGACCTGGCCGTCGAGCATCACCAGTTGCTGCGCCTGGCGCCGCTGCCTGGCGACCGCGTAACCGGCGCCCGACCCCTGCGTTTCGTACAGTTCGGCTATGCCGAGCGCCATGACCCGGCCAACAGCCTGCTGCGCATGCAGATTGCGTTGCCCGGCCAGAAAGTGCACAAGGGCCATAACCAGGTGGACATACGCGTAGATCATCAGGCGCGGTGCGTGCGCCTTGGGGATGAGCATGGCCTGCAACTGGAGCCGGTCAATCGCGGCCTGGGCCGCTTCCTGCTGGCCCAGGCCGCCCAGTGGCTGCAGCGCAAGTGGCCGAATTACCGGGTAGAGGCCTTTGCGCTGCCGAGCAAGGATGCGCTGGAGGAGGACTCGCGCCTGCGCCGAGACCAGTGCCTGCGCGGGGCAGGCCTTGAGGTGCAGTACGAAGACGGGCAGGTGCTCAAAGGCCGAACGGCCGAGACCCGGGTAGACCAGCTGGAGGTAGGCTGGAACAGCGAGCGCGTGCAGCGCCTGGGCCTTCTCGATGCCGCGCAGTTGTTGCAGCAGGCAGACCAGCAGTTGCAGGAAGGCGAGGCCCGCTTGCGCGAGCGTGATGAGCGTGTGGCCAAGTACCAGCGCGAAGACAGCGGCTTGCGGTTCACCATCACCTGCCTGGTGGCCTTTGCACTGTTTCAAGCCGGGCTACTGATCTGGATCGCCACGCGTTGAAACCCTGGGCCTGGCGTTTCATGGGCCCCAGGTGTTTTGAAAACGGGTTGGGCGAAACGGGCGCCTGACACCCGTTGCGCCCACGCGCCCTCAGACGCGGCCTTTGAACAACGCCTGATGCTGACGGCACTGCTCGGCGGTGAGCATGAATACCCCATGCCCGCCGCGCTCGAATTCGAGCCAGGCGAAATCGACTTCCGGGTACAGCGCCTCGACATGAACCTGGCTGTTGCCCACCTCCACGATCAGCAAGCCCTTTTCGGTCAGGTGGTCGGCCGCATCGGCCAGCATGCGCCGTACCAGGTCCAGACCATCAGCACCGCAAGCCAAGCCCAGCTCCGGTTCGTGGTGGTATTCGGCCGGCATGTCGTCGAAGTCTTCGGCGTCCACGTACGGCGGGTTGGACAGGATCAGGTCGAAGCGCTGGCCCGGCAGCCCTTCGAAACCGTCGCCCTGCACGGTGTACACCCGGCCATCGAGGCCATGGCGCTCGATGTTCTGGTTGGCCACTTCGAGCGCTTCGAACGACAGGTCGGCCAGCACCACCTCGGCCTGCGGGAAGACGTCGGCGGCGACGATCCCGATGCAGCCGGAGCCGGTGCACAGGTCCAGAATGCGGCCTGGCTCAGCGCCCAGCCACGGCTCTAGGCGCTTTTCCAGCAGCTCGCCAATGGGAGAGCGCGGCACCAGCACGCGCTCATCGACGATGAACGACATGCCACAGAACCAGGCCTCGCCCAGCAGGTAGGCGGTGGGTACCCGTTCTTCGATGCGGCGCTTGAGCAAGTGCTGCAGCTGTACGCGCTCGGCATCCTCGAGCATGCAGTCCAGGTAGCTGTCGGCCACCTCGAACGGCAGGTGGACCGCCCCCAGCACCAGCAACCGGGCTTCATCCCAGGCGTTGTCGGCACCATGGCCGAAGAACAGGTCGTGCTCATGGAAGCGGCTGACCGCCCAACGGATATAGTCGCGCAGCGTGCGCAGACGGGATGTGATCACGGGAAACTCCTAATTCAGACTGGCCGAAAGTCTAACAGCCCAGGCCCCGGATTTGTTCCCTGCAATCGCCTGTACGGTAGCCACAAGCCAGCAAACACGCCACTTGCGTTGTCAACCATTCCCATTGTCGCCAAGGCAGGGGAGAATAGGCGCACAAAAGCCCTATACCAAGGAGCCCTTGATGTCCGTTCCAACCACGATGTTCCGCCTCACTGGCCGCGATTACCCGCCGGCCAAGCTGAGCCAAGCCAGCCTGATCATCATTGATGCGCAGAAGGAGTACCTCACCGGGCCCCTGGCGCTGTCGGGCATGGATGAGGCCGTGGCCAACATCGCCAGGTTGCTCGATGCCGCGCGCAAGAGCGGCCGTCCGATCATCCATGTTCGCCATCTGGGCACCGTTGGCGGGCGCTTCGACCCCCAGGGCCCTGCGGGTCAGTTCATTCCGGGGCTCGAACCGCTGGAAGGCGAGACCGTGATCGAAAAACGCATGCCCAATGCCTTCAAGAACACCAAACTGCACGAGACGTTGCAGGCACTCGGCCATCTCGACCTGATCGTCTGCGGCTTCATGAGCCACTCCAGCGTCAGCACCACCGTGCGCCGTGCCAAGGACTATGGTTACCGGTGCACCCTGGTGGAAGATGCGTCGGCCACCCGTGACCTGGCTTTTAACGACCAAGTGATTCCAGCGGCGCAGATTCACCGGTGTGAAATGGCCGTGATGGCCGACAACTTCGCGTGCGTGGCGCCGACGGCCAGCCTGATCTGACCCGATCACGTGGGTGGCGGCAGGCAGGAACCGGAGGTGTGATTGTGGGTCGAAGGGCCCACACCCCTACAGGAGAGCAGGATGAAGCTCAAAGGCAGTATCGACGCCAAGCGCCTGCGCCCGCGCGAACCGCGCAGCTGGGGCGCACGCCTGGGTGCTGCGCTGTCCGCGCTGCTGGCCACCCTCGGTGTGTTGCTGGCCATGGCTGGCGTGGCCGGGCTGTTGGGCAACTACCCTGCCCTAGCCGAACTCAACGCCAACAAGCCGCTTGCCGCCACCCTGACGGTGGTGGGGCTGTTGATGCTGTGGCTAGGCGTACGCTTCTGGCGCCTGAGCCGCATCCGCCTGCGCCGGGCTCGGGAGCTGAACATGTCGCCTCACTTGATGAAAAAGCATGAGTGAGGTTCCTGCAAACTGAGCTCAGCCCCCTGTAGGAGCGGCCTCGCCGGGACGCCGGACCGGCCGCGATGGGGCGCCCAGCGGCCCCGGCGATCTAGGCTGCTACGCTGAAACCCTGGGGCCGCTGCGCGCCCCATCGCGGCACGAGGCCGCTCCCACAGGTGGACAGCATTGCACCTTATTGCCTGGGGTCGCCCATCGCCAGCCTGCCCACTCCACCCGACCACCATGGCTGCACACCGCCGCACACTCGCGTAAACTACGCCGCCCACGTGGAGGCATCATGCAAGACGACGATTTTTCCCTGTTCAAGGCCGAAGTGCGCGGCGTCAAGCCGATCACGCACGACCGTGCCGAGGTCGGCAAGCCCAAGACCGATCGCCAGAAGCTGGCCGGCCTGCGCCAGTCGGCGACCGTGTCCAGCGACAAGGCATTGGTCATCGATGGCATGTCCGACCAGTTCGTCATCGACGTGGGCGCCGAAGACGAATTGATGTGGCGCCGTGACGGCGTTCAGGAAACCCAGCTGCGCAAGCTCAAGCTTGGGCAGATACCGTTCGAAGGCAGCCTTGACCTGCACGGCATGACCGTGGAAAAGGCGCGCGAGACACTTTGGGATTTCATCGCCGAAGCGACCCGCCTGGAAGTACGCTGCGTGCGGGTCACCCACGGCAAAGCGGCACGCCTGGATGGCAAGCGCCCCATGATCAAGAGCCACGTCAACACCTGGCTGCGCCAGCACCCGCAAGTGCTCGGCTTTGCCTCCTGCAGTGCCCGCCACGGGGGCACCGGCGCCGTCTATGTGATGCTCAAGCGAACCATGCTCGAAGGCCGCGACGAGTAACGCCGCGCTTGCAGCGCCGCCCTTGCCGCCGTAACCTTCGTTTTTGCGATTTTTCCCACAGGTAGATCCATGTCCCTGGAACAGAACTACACCGAGATCCTCAGCCAGATTGGCGAGGACGTCTCCCGTGAGGGCCTGCTCGACACGCCCAAGCGGGCTGCAAAGGCGATGAAGTATCTTTGCCGCGGTTATGAGCAAACACTGGAAGAAGTGACCAACAACGCGCTGTTCAGTTCCGACAACAGCGAAATGGTGCTGGTCCGGGACATCGAGCTGTATTCGATGTGCGAGCATCACATGCTGCCCTTCATCGGCAAGGCCCACGTGGCCTACCTGCCCAAGGGCAAGGTGCTGGGCCTGTCGAAAGTGGCGCGTATCGTCGACATGTACGCCCGTCGCCTGCAGATCCAGGAAAACCTCAGCCGCCAGATCGCCGATGCCGTACAGCAGGTCACCGGTGCCGCCGGCGTTGCCGTGGTCATCGAGGCCAAGCACATGTGCATGATGATGCGCGGTGTGGAGAAACAGAATTCGAGCATGATCACGTCGGTGATGCTGGGTGAGTTCCGCGCCAACGCGGCCACCCGCAGCGAGTTCCTCAGCCTGATCAAGTAACCGGCTGCGTCACCCAGGCCGACCCCTGCCGGTCGGCCTTTTTCATTTCAGGAGTTTGTAGATGATCGTCAAAGCCCTGCGGGTTGGCCTCGGCCAGCTTATCGTATTCGGCGACTGGGTCAGCCGCCCGGCCAAGCGCAAGCGCGACCCAGCAGCCCAGGCCGGCGTGGACGAGGCGGCCAAGGGCCTGGCGCTCTACCAGTTCCATGCCTGCCCATTCTGCGTCAAGACCCGCCGTACCTTGCACCGCCTGAACGTGCCGGTGGCGTTGCGCGACGCCAAGAACGACCCCGTGCACCGCCAGGCCTTGGAGCAAGGCGGTGGCCGGATCAAAGTGCCATGCCTGCGCATCGAGGAAGCGGGCAAGGTGACCTGGATGTATGAGTCCAAGGCCATCATTGCTTACCTGGATGAGCGGTTTGGTAAGCATTGAGTCACTGAGCGAGATCGTGTAGGAGCGGCCTCGTGCCGCGATGGGCTGCGCAGCAGCCCCAGGATTTCAGCTCCGCAACTCATATTGCCGGGGGCCGCTACGCGCCCCATCGCGGCCGGTCCGGCGCCCCGGCAAGGCCGCTCCCGGACCTCGTGGCTCACCCCACCATCGGCACATGCCGCGGATGGCTGCTCACCCGCTCCAGCCAGGCGCGCACGGCCGGGTAATCCGTCAGGTCGAAACCGCCTTGCTGCGCCACATGGGTGTAGGCATACAACGCCACATCGGCGATGGAATACTGGTCACCCACCAGATACGGGGTCACCAGCAACTGCCGCTCCATCACACGCAGCGCCTTGTAGCCGCCCTTGTGCAACTTGCGGTACTCCTCGACGCGATCATCCGGTAGCCCCAGGTAGAACTGAATGAAGCGGGCCACGGCGATATACGGCTCATGGCTGTATTGTTCGAAGAACTGCCACTGCAGCACCTGGGTGCGCAGGCGCGGCTCGGCGGGCAGGAACTCGCTGCCGTCGGCCAGGTAGTTGAGGATGGCATTGGATTCCCACAGGTAACTGCCGTCCTCGAGCTGCAACACCGGCACCTTGCCGTTGGGGTTCATGGCCAGGAACTCGGGCGTCTCGGTCTCGCCCTTGAGGATGTCCACCGGGTGCCACTCATAAGGCCGCCCCAACAGGCTGAGCATCAACTTGACCTTGTAGCAGTTACCCGATTGATAATCGCCGTAAACCTTGTACATCACCCCTACCCCTGCAATGCCGTCATACCAGAGCGCCTGATAGTTAACGACTGTATGGTTAAAAGCAATGATCGCTGTATCGCTGCTGTCACCTCGCCTGGCGTTAGTCTGAAAACCACGGCGTATACCCTTACAAGGATTTTTTCATGACCGATGCCACCTCCGCTCGCCTTCGCCCCCTGGCAGATACCTCGCCCTCGGCGGTGGTCGCAGGCTTCATCGCCATGCTCACCGGCTACACCTCCTCGCTGGTGCTGATGTTTCAGGCCGGGCAAGCGGCTGGCCTGACCACTGCGCAGATATCCTCGTGGATCTGGGCGCTGTCGATCGGCATGGCGGTCTGCAGCATCGGCCTGTCCCTGCGCTACCGCACGCCCGTGACGGTGGCCTGGTCCACGCCCGGCGCGGCGCTGCTGATCACGAGCCTGGGCGGGGTGAGCTACGGGGAGGCCATTGGCGCCTACATCACCTGTGCAGCGCTGGTGCTGGTCTGTGGGCTGACCGGCAGCTTCGAGCGCCTGGTCAAGCGTATTCCTGCCTCGCTGGCATCGGCGCTGCTGGCCGGCATTCTGTTCAAGATCGGCAGCGAGATCTTCGTTGCCGCCCAGCACCGTACCTTGCTGGTGCTGGGCATGTTCTTCAGCTATCTGCTGGTCAAGCGCCTGTCGCCGCGCTACTGCGTACTGGCCGCGCTGCTGGTGGGCACGGCATTGTCCGGCGCCCTGGGGCTGCTGGACTTCAGTGGCTTCGCACTGGAAATGGCAACGCCGGTGTGGACCACGCCGCACTTTTCGCTGGCAGCCACCATCAGCATCGGCATTCCGCTGTTTGTGGTGGCAATGACCTCGCAGAACATGCCGGGCATTGCCGTGCTGCGGGCTGACGGCTACCAGGTACCGGCCTCTCCATTGATTTCAGCCACCGGCCTGGCTTCGTTGCTGCTGGCCCCGTTTGGCTCGCACGGGGTGAACCTGGCTGCCATCAGCGCGGCCATCTGCACCGGGCCGCATGCCCACGAAGACCCAAGCAAGCGCTACACCGCGGCCGTATGGTGCGGCGTGTTCTACGGAGTTGCCGGCGTGTTCGGGGCGACGCTGGCGGCGTTGTTCGCGGCCTTGCCCAAGGAACTGGTGCTGTCGATCGCGGCCCTGGCCCTGTTTGGTTCGATCATGAATGGCCTGACGGTAGCCATGAGTGAAGCACGCGAGCGTGAAGCGGCCGTCATCACCTTCATGGTCACGGCCTCGGGGCTTACACTGTTCTCCATCGGTTCGGCTTTCTGGGGCATTGTGGCCGGTGTACTGGCCCTGCTGATCCTCAACCCACGCAAGGCGTAACGCCCCCGCCCATGGCAGGCTTCGCGCTGGCGGCGCCCTGCCAGGCTGGCCCGATCACAGCCTGAAATGGCCGACCATGCCCTTGAGGTCGGTGCCCAACTGCGCCAGCTCGACGCTGGACCGGGCGCTGTCCTGCATGGCCAACGCGGCCTGGTCGGCGCTGCCACGAATCTGGGTGACGCTGCGGCTGATTTCTTCAGCGACCGAGCTTTGCTGTTCGGCGGCGGCAGCGATTTGCTGGTTCATCTGCTGAATCAACGATACTGCGGCGGCAATACTGCCCAGTGCGCTTTCGGTGTGCAGGGCATCGGCCACGGCCAGGCGCACCAGCTCGGTGCTGCCGCGAATCTGCGCGACGGACTGCTGCGCATTGCCGCGCAGGCTGGCCACCAGGGTTTCGATCTGCTCGGTGGACTGGCGCGTGCGCCTGGCCAGTGCACGCACCTCATCGGCCACTACCGCAAAGCCGCGTCCCTGCTCGCCGGCACGGGCCGCTTCGATGGCTGCGTTGAGGGCCAGCAAGTTGGTTTGCTCGGCCACGCTCTTGATGACCTCGAGCACATCGCCAATGGTATGGATCTCAGAGCTGAGGCTTTCAATGCTCGCGCTGGCGGTTTCGGCCGCGACGGCCAACTGCTCGATGCGCTGCATGCTCTGGCGCACCACATGCTGGCCTGAGTCGACCTTCTCGTCGGCAGCCTGCGCCGCTTGCGCGGCCTCCTCGGCGTTGCGCGCTACATCGTGCACGGTGGCCGTCATCTGTTGCATCGCCGTAGCCACTTGCTCGGTCTCTTCCTTCTGGCTGCCGACTTCGCGGTTGGTCTGCTCGGTCACGGCCGACAGCGCCTGGGCGTTGCCGGCCAATTGCTCGATGCCTTGTTGCAAACCGCTGACGATGCCTGACAGGCCTGCGGCCATCTGCTGCATGGCCTGCGTCAGTTGTCCTACTTCATCGCGGCGCGGGGCGACGGGTTCGAAGGCCAGTTCGCCGTCGGCAATGCGCTGTGCACGGGCAATCACGTGCTTCAGCGGGCCAACCACAGCGCGGGTGATCAGCCAGGCGGCCAGCACGCCCACCAGCAAGGCCAGCGCGGTGGCGATGGCGATGGCCAACGTGTTGCGCTGCAGGTCACCTTGCAGCACGTGCTCTTCACTGAGGTAGGCCTGATCGACGCGGCTGGTGACATGCTCGGCCGAGGCCTGCAACTGCGCCTTGAGCCCTTGTTCGCTGGCCAGTTGGTCGGTGTATTCATTGAGTTTTTCGGAGAAGCTGCCAATGTGCCCCGCTACCTCGTTGAGTACGCTCTGATAGCCACTGTCGGTGACCGCCGCCTGCAACTGGCCCACCAGGCTGGCAGCCTCGACCGTTTGCGCGATGCGCGCCTGGCTGACATCGTCTTCGCCCTTGCGGCTTTTCTCAAGGCGTACCCGGGCTTCATCCATGGCCTGGAGCATCAACCGCGAGACCTGCGCCACCTGCGCGGCCTGTTCCAGGAACTCCCCGCCCTGCTGGCCTTGCGATTGCTTGAGGGTATACACCCCGTCATCAGCCAGGCCGGACTGCAGCACGTCGAGGTTGTTGGCAACGCTTGAGACCGACCAGCTGGCGGTGTCGAGCGCCAGTTCCTTGGCCTGCACCGCGCCGACGAATGCTTCGAATGCCTGGCCATAGGCGGCCAGCTCAGGTTCGGCTGCGGCCAGGGCCGGCAGTGCACGGGCGCGCTCGAGCAACCCTTGCAACCCGGCGCGCAAGGCTTCGGCTTGTTTGATGTCGGAGCGCAATGCGAACGCCTGTTCGTGCTGGCGCAAGCGCAACAGGTCGGTGTTGAATTGTGCCAGCTCGCGCAGGCTGTCAAAGCGCTGCCCGACACTGTGCAACGCCGCGATGCCGATGCCAGCCACCGCCAGGGTCAGCAGCAACACCAGGGTGAAACCCAGCGCGAGTTTGCGGGCCATGCCCAGGTTGGCCAACACACCGTGCTTGCTCGCGCCCATGCCGATTCCCCTTGTGGGTGTCAGGTTATCCCGATAGCCAAGGGTGGCAACGTTGCCAACCCCTGAACAAGGGCCTGACGTCAGAATAGTGTCAAATAGCTATGAGGGTGTCGGTAATGGGTTTGTAGGAGTCGTCTTACGTGCGAAAGGGAGGGTTGGGTCGCGGGATGTTGTCTGGCAACGACGGTGGTGGGTGGAGGGGGATGACGGTGGCAGGCTGGAGGTGCGCGAGAGGGTCAAGATTTGCGGGTTGGGGCGGAGAACTTGGGGCCGCTGCGCGGCCCATCGCGGCCGGTCCGGCGCCCCGGCAAGGCCGCTCCCACCCGGGGGGGACGCGGGGGCTGGTAGATTGGGTAATTGCATGAGTGCGTCCAGCGCGGCGCCAGGCCGCACACGGGGCTCGGTGGCCTGTAAATTTCGCTTTTGTGGGAGCGGTCCTTGTGCCGCGATGGGCCGCGCAGCGGCCCCAGGATGTCAGCGTGATAATGCCTGTTCAGAACGAGTGCTCAGACCCTGACAGCCTTTGGGCTTCATCCACCACAGCCTCACCCATTCAAATCGCCGTAGCCCCTCCATCCACCGTCAGGCAATGCCCAGTGGTAAACGCCGCACCATCGCTGCACAGGTACAACACCGCGCTGGCGATTTCGGCCACGGTGCCGATGCGTCCTACCGGGTGCATGGCGGCCGCGAATTCGGCTTTGCGGGGGTCGGCTTCATAGGCCCGGCGGAACATGTCCGTATCAATCACGGCCGGGCACACGGCATTGATCCTGATGCCTTTGCGGGCATATTCGATGGCGGCCGACTTGGTCAACCCGATCACGGCATGCTTGGACGCGCTGTAGATGCTCATCTTAGGCGCCGCGCCCAACCCCGCCACCGAGGCGGTATTGACGATAGCGCCGCCGCCCTGGGCCAGCAGCAGCGGCAGCTGATATTTCATGCACAGCCACACACCCTTGACGTTGACGCCCATGATGGCGTCGAACTGCGCCTCGCTGCCGTCGGCCAGCTTGCCCTGCTCGATCTCGATACCCGCATTGTTGAAGGCATAGTCCAGGCGGCCATAGGCGGCGATCAGGTGCTCGTGCAGTTGGCGGACCTGGTCGTCACAGGTCACATCGCAAGCGATGAACAACGCCTCGCCGCCAGCGGCCCGAATCTGCCCGACCGTGGCCTCGCCACCCACTGCATCGAGGTCGGCGACCACCACCTTCAGGCCCTCGCAGGCAAAGGCCAGCGCCGTTGCCCGGCCGATGCCTGCCCCGCCCCCGGTGACCAGTGCTACCTGGCCTGAAAAACTCATGCTCATGCCGCGCTCCTGTCAGGGCCTGTGAGGCACACGAGCATAGCCAGCCGCTGGTAAGGCCGGCAGCATCATCACATGGACATTTATAGGACCATGCTTGTCAGTGATGTTGAGGACCTGCTTTCATCAACAAGGTAGATTTATCCTCTTGTGCCTATTCTATTCTTCAAGGACCCGTCATGACCCAGACCAATCGCCGCTTCCTGCTCGTCAAACGCCCGGTTGGGGCGATAACGCGTGAAGACTTCAAGTTCGAGACCGTGCCTGCCGAACAACCCGGTGAAGGGCAGGTGCTGGTGCGCAACTTGTACCTTTCCCTTGACCCGGCCATGCGCGGCTGGATGAACGAGGGCAAGTCCTACATCCCGCCGGTTGCCTTGGGGCAGGTGATGCGCGCCCTGGGCGTGGGCGAAGTGGTTGCGTCCAACCACCCGGACTTCAAGCCTGGCGACCATGTGAACGGCGCATTGGGTGTGCAGGACTACTTCACCGGCGAGCCCCAGAACCTGCAGAAAATCGACCCGAGCCTTGCCCCCCTGCCCCGCTACCTGTCGGCCCTGGGCATGACCGGCATGACGGCGTACTTTGCCTTGCTGGAAGTGGGCCAGCCCAAAGCCGGCGACACCGTGGTGATCTCCGGCGCCGCGGGGGCGGTGGGCAGCATTGCCGGGCAGATTGCCAAGATCAAGGGCTGCCGCGTCGTGGGTATCGCTGGCGGTGCCGAGAAATGCCAGTACCTGAAAGATGAACTGGGCTTTGACGGCGTCATCGACTACAAGGCCGAGGACGTACAGGCGGGCCTTAAGCGCGAATGCCCGAAAGGTGTGGACGTTTACTTTGACAACGTTGGGGGCGAGATCCTGGATGCGGTGCTGACGCGCATCAACTTCAAGGCGCGCATCGTGATCTGTGGCGCGATCAGCCAGTACAACAACAAGGAAGCGGTCAAAGGCCCGGCCAACTACCTGGCGCTGCTGGTCAACCGTGCGCGCATGGAAGGGTTCGTGGTGATGGACCACGCCAAGGATTACGGCAAAGCGGCCAAAGAAATGGCCGGCTGGCTGGCCAATGGGCAGGTCAAGAGCAAGGAAGACGTGGTGGACGGCCTGGAAACCTTCCCAGACACCCTGTTGAAACTGTTCAACGGGCAAAACTTTGGCAAGCTGGTGTTGAAGGTGTAATGACGCACTAGACGCACGCCTATCAGGTTCCGATTCAATACCGGAGCCTGACAGGCGTGCAGTTCAGACTCAGCCGCGAATCTCGGTCACCACCGCTGCCAAGGCCTGGGCTGGGTCGGCGGCCTGGCTGATGGGGCGGCCGATTACCAGGTAGTCCGAGCCAGCATCCAGGGCCTGGCGTGGCGTGAGGATGCGACGCTGATCATCCTGGGCGCTGCCTGCTGGGCGGATGCCCGGGGTGACCAGCTGCAGGCCTGGGTGCGCAGCCTTCAGCGCAGGGGCTTCCAGCGCCGAGCATACCAGCCCGTCCATGCCGGCCTTCTCGGCCAGCGCCGCCAGGCGCAGCACCTGCTCTTGCGGGTCTACATCCAGGCCGATACCGGCCAGGTCTTCACGCTCCATGCTGGTCAGCACGGTCACACCGATCAGCAGGGGCTGCGGGCCGCTACGCTTGGCCAGTTCCTCACGGCAAGCAGCCATCATGCGCAGACCGCCGGAGCAATGCACGTTCACCATCCACACGCCCATCTCGGCAGCGGCCTTGACGGCCATGGCCGTGGTGTTGGGGATGTCGTGGAATTTCAGGTCCAGGAACACTTCGAAGCCTTTGTCGCACAGGGTTTCGACAATGCCCGACGCGCTGCTGGTGAACAGCTCCTTGCCCACTTTGACGCGGCACAGCGCAGGGTCCAGCTGGTCAGCCAGCTTCAGGGCGGCTTCGCGGGTGGGGAAGTCCAGGGCGACGATCAGGGGCGTCTGGCAAGCGGGCATGGCAGGGTCTCTTGGCAAGTCGGAAACGGCGCGCATTGTAAACGATGTGACGCAGGCTGGGGGGCTGCTGGCCGAGGAATTGGTCGGACGGTGAGCCAGGATGTGGGCGTTGGGTGCTGGGCCGGGATGAGGCGCTGTACCATTGAACCAACGAAGCGGCGCCTGGCTCATAACAGGTAAGCAAGCCGCTTACACTCGCAACAGGAGAAGGAAAATGCCTTGGTATGCCTGGCTGATACTCATCGTTGCCATTGGCTCGATCGTCGGCGGTTTGATGATGCTGCGCGACACGGCCAAGAAGCTGCCGTTGACTGACGAGCAGTTGCGCAAGGTCCATGAACGCAATGCCGAGGCTGATGCCCGGGATGCTCAAGACCGCTGAGTGCGGTCAACGCCCTTTCAATGAGCGGGCCTGTCGATAGGCCCGCCCCTCTGTGCTTATTGCACTTTCAGCTTGTCGCGATTGCGTTCCAGCAGCGCATTGCCGATGCCTTTTATCTCGAGCAATTCATCGACTGATGCGAAGGGGCCGTGGGCTTCGCGGTAGGCGACGATTGCCTCGGCCTTGGTTTTGCCGATGCCGTTGAGTTCTTTCTGGAGGGTCAGGGCATCTGCGCTGTTGAGGTCAACCAGCGGGGTGGCTTGCTGGCTTGCCTGGGCGACCATCGCCATGGGTTCGACCATTGTCGTGGTATTGGAGGGTGCTGCGTTTACGGTGAACGAAAGGCTGGCGACGAGTGGGAGCAGCAGCGCGGTGAGCAGGTTTTTACGCATGATGAAGACTCCTAGGGTTGGTCATTTCTGGCAGCCTGTTCCTTGGGCTGCGGGGTTAACCCTAGCGCTGGAGGTGAGGGGTGGGACAGGGTTTGGGGTGGGGTAATGGTTACTGGATTGGTCGGGGATGGGCTTAGGGTGGGGGGAGGTTGCAGAGGTGGGGTCGGTTGGTTTGGTGAGGTGTAGCAGGGTTCATTGGGGGAGAGGTGATTAGTGGGAAATGGGGCTGACGTGCTGGGGGGCTGAGTCTGACAAGAGGGTCGGGGTAGTCGCTTGAGGGTTAGGGTGTGTGATGTGGTGCTGAATGCGGGGGTGCTGGGTACCCTACCGGGGTAAGAGCCGCATAGCTGGTGGCGCGCTTTAGATCTTGGGGCCGCTTTGCGGCCCATCGCGGCACGAGGCCGCTCCCACCCGGGGAGGTGGAGCTTTCAAATGCGGTGCTAGGCAGGCGATAACACGGCGTGAAGCACAGGCCTACTCGCACCTGTGGGAGCCGCAGAGCTGGTGGCGCGCTTTAGATCTTGGGGCCGCTTTGCGGCCCATCGCGGCACGAGGCCGCTCACACCCGGGGAGGTGGGAGCCTTCAAATGCGGTGCTAGGCAGGCGGTAACATGGCGTGAAGCACAGGCCTACTCGCACCTGTGGGAGCCGCAGAGCTGGTGGCGCGCTTTAGATCTTGGGGCCGCTTTGCGGCCCATCGCGGC
>NZ_JBICMI010000045.1:0-972 GCF_043106155.1 Pseudomonas sp. FYR_7 | reverse complement strand
TTTGAGTCCAAGCCGGGGTTTCTAGAGAATCCGATACCAGCCCTCTGGTATCGGATTTTTTATGCCCATTCAGCAGCAATTGCTCGACCTCGGCGATCTCTTCAACTTCTCCGACCTCAGCACCTTCACTCAGAACATTCCTGTCGAATGGGTCGCCAGTGCGCTCAATCTCTCTGCCCAAGCCACGATACGGCGGCGACGTCTGCCGAGCGAGCAGGTGCTTTGGTTGGTGCTGGGCATGGCCCTGTTTCGTGACGAGCCTGTCCACGAGGTGGCCAGGCGTCTGAACATCTGTGCCCAGGGCCTGGCTTCCGATCAACTGCTGGCACGCAGTGGTGTGACTGCAGCGCGCAAGCGACTGGGTGCTGACCCGGTCGAATCGTTGTTTCGCCAGACCGGCAAACAATGGGGTTGCGAACGGTACGAAGGCGACGACTGGAACGGGTTGCAGGTGTTCGCTGTGGATGGTGCGTTGCTGCGAACTCCCGATTCACCTGAGTTGAGAGAACATTTTGGCTCCGGCAATACCGGTACCGAGCGCCAGACGCCTTTCCCAATGCTGCGTCTGGTTGCCTTGATGAATGTGCGCTCTCACGTAATTCTCGACGCCCAGCTCAGCCCTTATCGCGGTAGCGAGATGCGCTTGGCCGAAACCTTCCTCGGTCAGATTCCAGACAACTCAATCACGTTGTTCGACAAAGGTTTTTGGGGGGCTGATCTACTGTTGAACGTGGCTGATGGAGGAAGCAATCGGCACTGGTTGACGCCAGCTCGCAAGAACCTGGTGATGGAGGAAGTCGAACGCTATGGCAAACATGATCGCCGTGTACGGATGAAGGTTTCGCCTCAGGCACGCAAGCGAAATCCGGATCTGCCCACGCATTGGGAAGTACGTGAGGTCAGCTATGAAAGCCAAGGCCAGATCAGGTCACTGCTTACTTCGCTGCCGGCAGAGAACTACAGTGCAGGGGC
>NZ_JBICMI010000044.1:0-63461 GCF_043106155.1 Pseudomonas sp. FYR_7 | reverse complement strand
TGATGCCGGGGCTTTTTTTTCATTCAGAACAGTCAGGCACCGACTAAATCACGCCCAGACGCCTTCTTGAACGTGACGGGCCGGCGATGGCGAGCACGCCTGTCAGAAACTATCGCCAGGAACGCGTACCCAGCCCTCCATCAACACACGCGCGCTGCGACTCATGATCGCCTTGGTCACCGACCACTGCCCATCGATCAGGCACGCCTGCGCACCTACCCGCAAGGTGCCCGATGGATGCCCGAAGCGTACAGCGCTGCGCTCACCGCCGCCTGCAGCAAGGTTCACCAGTGTCCCCGGGATGGCCGCAGCCGTACCGATCGCGACGGCGGCAGTGCCCATCATCGCGTGATGCAGCTTGCCCATGGACAAGGCACGCACCAGCAAGTCGATATCTTCTGCCCCCACCTGCTTGCCACTTGAAGCGAGATAAGCCTGTGCCGGCGCCACGAATGCCACCTTGGGGGTATGCTGGCGTGCGGCAGCCTGCCCTACATGTTCGATCAGCCCCATGCGCAGCGCACCATGGGCCCGTATCGCCTCGAACCGCTCAAGGGCAGCCGGATCCCCATTGATGGCATCCTGCAACTCCATGCCGCTGTAACCAAGATCGGCTGCATTGAGAAACACCGTTGGGATACCGGCATTGATCAACGTCGCCTTGAAGGTGCCAACCCCCGGCACTGCAAGCTCGTCGATCAGGTTGCCGGTAGGGAACATCGTCCCACCTTCCCCATCATCGTCGGCTGCCGGATCAAGAAACTCCAGCTGCACTTCGGCGGCAGGGAACGTGACGCCATCGAGCTCAAAGTCGCCGGTCTCCTGCACCTGACCGTCGCTCATCGGCACATGCGCTACGATGGTCTTGCCGATGTTGGCCTGCCAGATACGCACCGTGGCGACACCGGTGGCGGGTACCTGCGTGGGTTCTATCAGGCCACTGCCGATGGCGAACGCACCCACTGCTGCGGAAAGGTTGCCGCAGTTGCCGCTCCAGTCTACGAAAGGCTTGTCGATACTGACCTGGCCGAACAGGTAGTCCACATCATGATCAGGGCGCTTGCTGGCGGACAGGATCACGACCTTGCTGGTGCTGGACGTCGCCCCGCCCATGCCGTCGATCTGCTTGCCATAGGGGTCGGGGCTGCCGATTACCCGCAGCAGCAAGGCATCGCGTGCCGGGCCGGGCGTTTGCGCCTGCGCCGGGAGGTCCTGCAAGCGGAAGAACACGCCTTTGCTGGTGCCGCCACGCATGTAAGTAGCCGGAATCTTGATTTGAGGTGCATGTGCCATGGATTGAAGCCTCTTGGATGGCCCGGTGGTCCGAGCCAGTGCGGGCGACTGGGGGCCGCAAGGCGGCCACGTTGCGTTAAACGGTCGCTTCGAGGAAGTCCTGGGCAAAGCGTTGCAACACCCCGCCCGCTTCGTAGATCGACACCTCTTCGGCTGTATCCAGACGACAGGTCACCGGCACGTCAAAACGCTCTCCTGTGCGACGGGTCACCGCCAGGGTCAGGGTAGCGCGGGGAGTACGGATGCCTATCACGTCATAGGTTTCGCTGCCGTCCAGGCCCAGTACCTTACGGTCGGTACCCGGCATGAATTCGAGGGGCAAGACGCCCATGCCCACCAGGTTCGTGCGGTGGATGCGCTCGAACCCCTCGGCGACGATGGCCTCCACGCCCGCCAGACGCACCCCTTTGGCAGCCCAGTCGCGTGAAGAGCCCTGACCGTAATCGGCACCGGCCACGATGATCAGCGGCTGCTTGCGCTGCATGTAGGTTTCGATCGCTTCCCACATGCGCATGACCCGGCCTTCGGGTTCAAGGCGTGCCAGCGAACCCTGCCTTACGCTGCCATCTTCATTGCGCACCATCTCGTTGAACAGCTTGGGGTTGGCGAAAGTGGCGCGCTGAGCCGTGAGGTGATCCCCACGGTGGGTGGCATAGGAGTTGAAGTCTTCTTCAGGCAAGCCCATTTTGGCCAGGTACTCCCCCGCCGCGCTGTCTAGCATGATGGCATTGGAGGGCGACAGGTGATCGGTGGTGATGTTGTCCGGCAGCAACGCCAGCGGGCGCATGCCACGCAAGGTGCGTTCTCCCGCCAGGGCGCCTTCCCAGTAGGGCGGGCGACGGATGTAGGTGCTCATGGGGCGCCAGTCGTACAGCGGCGCTACCTTGGGCCCACGGTCTTGCTCGACGGCGAACATGGGGATGTAGACCTTTCGGAACTGTTCGGGCTTGACCGCAGCGCGGACCATCGCATCGATTTCTTCATCGCTGGGCCAGATGTCCTTGAGGCGAATTTCACGGCCATCCGATGCCACGCCCAGCACATCTTTCTCGATATCGAAACGGATCGTACCCGCGATGGCATAGGCCACAACCAAAGGCGGGGACGCCAGAAATGCCTGTTTGGCATACGGGTGAATACGGCCATCGAAGTTTCGGTTACCCGACAACACCGCGGTGGTATACAGGTCCCGATCGATGATTTCCTGCTGGATGGCCGGATCGAGGGCGCCGGACATGCCGTTGCAGGTGGTGCAGGCGAAGGCGACGATGCCGAAGCCCAACGCTTGGAGCTCCGCCTCCAGGCCTGCCTCTTCCAGGTACAGCTGCACTGCCCTGGATCCAGGGGCGAGGGATGACTTGACCCAAGGCTTGCGCGTCAGCCCCAGCCTATTGGCATTGCGCGCCAGCAACCCGGCAGCGATCACGTTGCGCGGGTTGCTGGTGTTGGTGCAACTGGTGATGGCTGCAATGATCACCGCCCCGTCCGGCATCTGACCGGGTACCTGCTCCCAGGCACCTGCGATCCCCTTGGCGGCCAGCTCGCTGGTGGCCACCCGGGCATGGGGGTTTGAGGGGCCCGCCATGGTGCGCACCACGCTGGCCAGATCGAAGTCCAGCGTGCGCTCGTAGACCACCTCGGTAAAGCTGTCAGCCCACAGACCCGCGGTCTTGGCGTAGGTCTCTACCAGTGCGACCTGCTGTTCCTCGCGGCCTGTCAGGCGCAGGTAGTCGATGGTTTGTTGATCGATGGCGAACATGGCCGCGGTGGCGCCATATTCAGGGGCCATGTTGGAGATGGTGGCGCGGTCGCCGAGCGTCAGGGCACGGGCGCCTTCCCCATGGAATTCCAGGTAGGCGCCGACCACCTTCTGCTTGCGCAAAAATTCGGTCAGGGCCAATACCAGGTCGGTTGCCGTCAGGTTGGGCGCCAGTTTACCAGTGAGCTGGACGCCGACGATTTCCGGCAGGCGCATCCAGGAGGCGCGCCCGAGCATGACGTTCTCGGCCTCAAGCCCGCCCACGCCGATGGCGATGACGCCCAAGGCGTCCACATGCGGGGTGTGGCTGTCGGTGCCGACACAGGTGTCCGGGTAGGCCACGCCGTCATCGCTGTGTACCACGGGCGACATCTTCTCCAGGTTGATCTGGTGCATGATGCCGTTGCCAGGCGGGATGACATCGACGTTCTTGAACGCTTTCTTGGTCCAGTTGATGAAATGGAAACGGTCTTCGTTGCGGCGATCCTCGATGGCCCTGTTGCGTTCGAACGCCTGGGGGTCATAGCCGCCACACTCGACGGCCAGTGAGTGATCGACGATTAGCTGCACTGGCACCACCGGGTTGACCTGGGCAGGGTCACCGCCCTTGTCGGCGATGGCATCGCGCAAGCCGGCCAGGTCGACCAGCGCGGTCTGACCCAGGATGTCATGGCAGACGACCCGGGCCGGATACCAGGGGAAATCGAGGTCGCGCTTGCGCTCTATCAGCTGGGCCAACGACGCCTGGAGCGTGCCAGGGCTGCAGCGGCGCACCAGGTTCTCGGCCAGCACACGCGAGGTGTAGGGCAAGCCCTGGTAGGCGCCGGGCTTGATGGCCTCGACGGCAGCACGGGCGTCGAAGTAATCCAGGTCAGTGCCTGGCAAGGCTTTGCGGTAGGCAGTATTCATATCGTTATCAGGCTCGGTCACGGATGGCGTTCAAGGGTGCGCGTGCGGGCAGACATGCTGGGCCACCCCGCGAGGCCAACAAAGTCTGCGCGGGGTGGGCGACCATCAGCGCTGCTCGATCGGTACGAACTGACGCTGTTCGACGCCGATGTATTCGGCACTCGGACGGATGATGCGATTGTTCTCACGCTGCTCGAACACGTGCGCTGCCCAGCCGGTAAGCCGCGAGCAGACGAAGATCGGGGTGAACAGCTTGGTCGGTATGCCCATGAAGTGATACGCCGAGGCATGGTAGAAATCGGCGTTGGGGAATAAGCGCTTTTGCTCCCACATGGTCTTGTCGATGGCTTCGGACACCGGGTACAGCACCGTGTCGCCCACCTCATCGGCAAGGCGCTTGGACCACCCTTTGATCACCTCGTTACGCGGGTCGGACTCTTTGTAGATGGCATGGCCAAAGCCCATGATCTTGTCTTTGCGCTCGAGCATGTGCAGCAACTCGGTCGTCGCTTGTTGCGGGCTCTGGAAGCGCTCGATCAGCTCCATGGCCGCCTCGTTGGCGCCGCCGTGCAGCGGGCCGCGCAGCGAACCGATGGCGGCGGTGACGCAGGAGTACAGGTCGGACAAGGTCGAGGCGCACACGCGGGCGGTGAAGGTGGAGGCGTTGAACTCGTGCTCGGCATAGAGAATGAGCGATACGTTCATCACCTTCACATGCAGCTCACTGGGCTGCTTGCCATGGAGTAACTGCAGGAAGTGGCCGCCCAAGGTGTCCTGGTCACTGACACAGTCGATGCGCACGCCGTGATGGCTGAAGCGGTACCAGTAACACATGATCGCTGGGAAGACGGCCAGGAGCCGGTCGGTCTTGTCGCGCTGGGCATCGAAGGTGAGCTCGGGCTCCAGGGTTCCGAGCACGGAGCAGCCCGTGCGCATCACGTCCATCGGGTGAGCGTCGCGCGGGATGCGCTCCAGTACTTCTTTCAACGCCTGGGGCAGGTCGCGCAGGCCCTTGAGCTTGTGCTTGTAGTCGGCAAGCTCGGCCTGGCAGGGCAGCTCGCCATACAACAACAGGTAAGCCACCTCCTCGAATTCGGCGTGGGCAGCCAGGTCGCGGACGTCATACCCGCGATAGGTCAGCCCTGCGCCGGCCTGACCGACCGTCGACAGGGCCGTCTGACCGGCAACCTGACCGCGTAGGCCTGCGCCGCTGAGTACTTTTGCTTCGGCCATGGTGCTTCTCCTTTCTTGAACTTGTTATGGAATGCAGGCTGGCTAACCCTTATCTACCCCTGAACCAGGGCGCTGCAGCGCGCGCAGTGGGCAGGTCAGCCTTTTTTCTGGGCAAACAATGCATCGAGACTTTGCTCGAAAGCGTGATAGCCAATGGCGTCGTAAAGCTCCATGCGTGTCTGCATGGTATCGATCACGTTCTTCTGCGTGCCATCACGGCGCAGGGCGGCGTAGACGTTCTCGGCAGCCTTGTTCATGGCGCGGAACGCCGACAGTGGATACAGCACCAGCGACACATCGACCGAGCCCAGCTCTTCGGTGGTGTACAAAGGCGTGGCACCGAACTCGGTGATGTTAGCCAGGATGGGGGCCTTGACCCGGTCGGCGAACGTCTTGTACATCGCAAGTTCGGTGATGGCTTCGGGGAAGATCATGTCCGCGCCGGCCTCGACACAGGCGGCCGCCCGATCCAGCGCCGCATTGAGCCCCTCGACCGCCAGCGCATCGGTACGGGCCATGATCACGAAGCTGTCATCAAGGCGGGCATCGACCGCCGCCTTGATGCGATCAACCATCTCCTGCTGGGTGACGATTTCCTTGTTCGGACGGTGGCCACAACGCTTGGCGCCCACCTGATCCTCGATATGAATGGCGGCGGCGCCGAACTTGCTCATGGCGCGCACGGTACGGGCAACGTTGAAGGCCGAGGCACCGAACCCGGTGTCCACGTCCACCAACAGTGGCAGGTCGCACACATCAGTGATGCGCCTGACATCGGTCAGCACGTCGTCCAGGCCACTGATGCCCAGGTCAGGTAAACCCAGGGAGCCTGCTGCCACACCGCCGCCGGACAGGTAGATGGCCTTGAAACCGGCACGCTTGGCCAGCAAGGCGTGGTTGGCATTGATGGTGCCGACCACTTGCAGCGGGCGCTCGGCGGCCACTGCGTCGCGAAAACGTTGGCCTGGGGTACTCTGGACGGTCATTGTTCACCTCGTGTGCTGTGGGTGTGGTCGCCTTGGTAATGGCGCTCGATGTTGCGTTTGGACGCAGCGATGTGACGACGCATCAACAGCTCGGCCAACTCGCCGTCACCCTCGGCGATGGCGTCCAGGATGCGGTGGTGCTCGGCGAAGGCCTGACGCGGCCGATTGGGTGTGGCCGAGAACTGGATACGGTACATGCGCACCAGTTGGTACAGCTCTCCACAGAGCATCTTGACCAAGGTCTGGTTGCCGCTGCCCTGGATGATGCGATAGTGAAAATCGTAGTCACCTTCCTGCTGGTAGTAGCCCACGCCCGCCTGGAAGGCAGCATCGCGCTCATGGGTTTCCAGCACCTGGCGCAGCTCGTCGATGTCGGCTCGGCCCATGCGCTGGGCCGCCAGGCGGCAGGCCATGCCTTCGAGCGACTCGCGGATTTCATAGAGCTCGATGAGTTCGGCGTGACTCAGTGAAACCACCCGTGCGCCCACATGGGGCACACGAACCAGCAGGCGCTGGCCCTCGAGGCGGTGAATGGCTTCACGCAGCGGGCCTCGGCTGATGCCATAGGTGCGGGCAAGCTCCGGCTCGGAAATCTTGCTCCCCGGGGCTATGTCCCCCCGTACAATGGCCGCCTGAATCCGCCTGAAGACATGCTCGGACAGGGTTTCCGATTCCTCGTTGCCAGTCGGGTTACCCGTTGAGAGCGCCTGCATATTGTTGACACCTTTTACAAAACGTGGCGTTAAATCTAACGCCAGGTCTCGTAATAGTCAAAGCCCTAGACAACATTGTCAACAATGCACTCAACAAGAAACTACCCTCTGATCCAACTGTCAGATCGCGCACCGCTGGCGTCAATACGTCGGCGTGATAGAATGCCGCGCCTTCGATGGAGTATGGATAGCCCGTCTGCCCCGCCCGCATGGTGCCGGCAGATCAACGAGGAAGCTTGTGCAGCCGTTGCCAGTCGCCTTACCCCGAACTTTGCACAATACCGCGCCAGGACTATGAAACTGACACCCTTTGCTTTGCTGATTAGCCTCCTCCTGTTGCCGGCCCTGAGCCAGGCAGCCGGCAAGACCGTGTACGGTCTGAACGAATATGCTCGCCTGGGCGACCTCGACCTCGAAGTGGCGGCCAAGCTCGACACCGGGGCCAAGACAGCCTCGCTCAGCGCCCGCGACATCAAGCGTTTCAAGCGCAATGGCGAAAGCTGGGTGCGCTTCTACCTGGCCATCGATGCTGCCCATTCCCACCCCATCGAACGCCCGCTGGCGCGGGTGAGCAAGATCAAGCGCAGGGCGGGCGACTACGACGCCGAATCGGGCAAGGCCTACACCGCACGCCCCGTCATCGAGCTGGACATCTGCATGGGCCAGGCCAGGCGCACCATCGAAGTCAACCTCACCGATCGCAGCGCTTTCCAGTTCCCACTGTTGATCGGCTCGGAGGCTTTGAAGCATTTCGACGCCCTGGTCGACCCAAGCCTTAAATATGCGGCCGGCAAACCTGCCTGTGCCACCGACGCTCCCAAAGCAGAGTAATTCCGATGCGCTCTCTTACCCTCCATCTGAAAGTCCTGATCACCGTCCTGGTGTTGCTGGGCGTAGCGGTCACGGCTTATCAGATCTTCGTACTTGGCATCCCGGTGACCGAGGATGAAACGGACGATCTGTGGAACATCGATGCCAAGATCGAATTTGTGGCCAGCACCAAGGACCCGGTAAAGGTCCAGATGTTCGTGCCGCCCCTGAATCGGGATTACGTGAGCCTCAACGAAAGCTTCATTTCCAACAACTATGGTGTGAGCGTCAACCGCGCCGACGGCAACCGCAAGGTCACCTGGTCCGCGCGGCGCGCCAGCGGCAACCAGACCCTTTACTACCGGCTGGTGCTGACCAAGCGCTATAGCACCGAGAAAGCCAAGGTCAAGGGCCCGACCTTCCGCGACAGCCTCGCAGTAGAAGGCCCCGAGAAGATCGCCGCCGAAGCCTTGATGGCACCGATTCGTCAGCATTCGGCCGATGTCGAGACGTTCGTCAGCGAAACCATCAAGCGCGTCAACAACCTCAACGACGACAACGTCAAGCTGCTGCTGGCAGGCGATACCTCACCGATGAAGAAGGCGCAGGTCATTGACCTGTTGCTGTCCATTGCCCACGTGCCGATGGAGAAGGTGCACACGATCCGCCTGGTGGCCGACACCCCGCAAACCCCGGAACTGTGGTTGCGCAGCTTCAACGGCAACGACTGGCTGTATTTCAACCCCGAGACCGGTGAGCAAGGCCTGCCCAACGATCGGCTATTGTGGTGGACCGGGGATGACAACCTGATCACGGTCGATGGCGGCAAGCGGGCCAACGTCACCTTCAGCATGAACAACAGCGAGATGAACGCCATCCGCCTGGCCAAGCTGACAGACGAGAACACCGACGCCGACTTCCTCGAATACTCCCTGTATGGGCTGCCGCTGCAGACCCAGCAGACCTTTATGATCATGGTCATGATTCCCATCGGCGTGCTGGTGATTCTGGTGCTGCGCAACCTGATCGGCATCCAGACCCTGGGTACCTTCACACCGGTCCTGATCGCCCTGGCCTTCCGCGAAACACAGCTGGGCTTCGGGATCGTGCTGTTCACCGTCATCACCGCGCTGGGGCTATCGCTGCGCTCCTACCTCGAACACCTGAAGCTGCAGATGCTGCCCCGCCTTTCGGTGGTGCTGACATTCGTCGTGGTATTGATTGCCGCCATCAGCCTGTTCAGCCACAAACTGGGCCTTGAGCGCGGCTTGTCGGTCGCGCTGTTCCCGATGGTGATCCTGACCATGACCATCGAACGCCTGTCAATCACCTGGGAAGAACGCGGCGGCGGTCATGCCATGAAAGTGGCCATCGGCACCTTGTTCGCCGCCTCTCTCGCGCACCTGCTGATGATGGTACCGGAGCTGGTCTACTTCGTGTTCACCTTCCCGGCCGTGCTGTTGATTCTGGTGGGCTTCATGCTGGCAATGGGTCGCTATCGCGGCTACCGCCTGACCGAGCTGGTCCGCTTCAAGGCATTCCTGAAGAAGGCGGACGCCTGATGTTCGGCCTGATCAAGACGTGGAAAGCCCTGGAGGCCCGGGGCATCATGGGTATCAATCGGCGCAATGCAGACTATGTACTCAAGTACAACAAGCGCCACCTGTACCCGATCGTCGACGACAAGATCATCACCAAGGAGCGCGCCCTGGCGGCCGGCATCCATGTGCCGGAAATGTACGGCGTCATCGAGACGGAAAAGCAGATCGAGAAGCTTGACGAGATCATCGGCGGGCGCAGCGACTTCGTGATCAAGCCGGCTCAGGGCGCCGGGGGTGATGGCATCATGGTCATCGCCGACCGTTTCGAAGACCGTTACCGGACGGTGTCCGGCAAGATCATCAGCCATGAGGAAATCGAGCACCAGATTTCCAGCATCCTCACCGGGCTGTACTCGCTCGGTGGCCATCGCGACCGCGCCCTGATCGAGTACCGCGTCACCCCGGACCAGATCTTCAAGAGCATCAGTTATGAAGGCGTACCGGACATCCGCATCATCGTCCTGATGGGCTACCCGGTCATGGCCATGCTGCGCCTGCCCACCCGCCAGTCCGGCGGCAAGGCCAACCTGCACCAAGGCGCCATCGGTGTGGGCGTGGATTTGGCCACAGGCGTGACGCTGCGTGGCACTTGGCTGAACAACATCATCAGCAAGCATCCCGACACCACCAACGCAGTGGACGGCGTGCAGCTGCCGACCTGGGACGGGTTCATGAAGCTGGCCGCCGGCTGCTATGAGCTGTGCGGCCTGGGCTACATTGGCGTGGACATGGTGCTGGACCAGGAAAAAGGCCCACTGATCCTCGAGCTCAACGCTCGCCCAGGGCTGAATATCCAGATCGCCAACGATTGCGGCCTGACGCAACGCACCCATGCGATCGAGGCGCATCTCGAGGCACTGGCCAAAGAGGGTGTGACCGAAGATGCCGAGCAACGCGTGCGCGTTGCCCAAGGCCTGTTCGGCCACAGGCCCGGTCACTAAGGAGCGGGGTTGGCCACCAGCCCTGGCCAGATGAAGATGGCGAATGTCGCCCTGACGCTAGGCGCAATGCCTGCACCGGACTACAATCGCCGTCCTCGCTTTTAATCGCCGTCCCTACTGATGCCGACCTGCACGTTGTACGCCCTGCCCTACCAGCCTGACCCGGCTACCTACTTTTCCTGCTTGCGTGATGCTCCAGGCGCCATTTTGCTCGACAGCGCTCGCCCCGGCGCTGAACGCGGCCGCTTCGACCTGCTGAGCGCGTGGCCAGTGCAGCAGTTGCAGGTGCTGGCGGACGAAACAGGGCGCGCCTTCCTGCAGCGGTTGCGCGCTGCGCTGGCTCGCTTGGGCGCTGCACATCTACCGCCAGAGAGCGAGCTGCCGTTTGCCGGTGGGTTGATCGGTTACCTGAGCTACGATTTTGGTCGTCGGCTGGAACACTTGCCGACCCAGGCGGTGGACGACCTCGGCCTGCCGGACGCCCAACTGGGCGTGTACGCATGGGCGTTGGTTACCGACCACGCCACCCGTACCAGCCAACTGGTGTTTCACCCAACCCTGGGCCGTGAAGAGCGTGAGCGACTGGTGCGCCTGTTCGAGGGGTGTGAACCTCGGGCCAGCGGGGCTTTCAAGCTGCTCGCCCCAATGACTGGTGACCTTGCGCCCGAGCAGTACCATGCAGCCTTCGAGCAGGTTCAACGCTACATCCAGGCAGGCGACTGCTACCAGATCAACCTGACCCAACGGTTTCGCGCTGCTTGCCAGGGCGATCCCTGGCGAGCTTATCAAGCCCTTCGCCAGGCATGCCCAACGCCCTTCTCCGGGTTCCAGCAATTGGCAGACGGCAGCGCCTTGTTGAGCTTCTCGCCCGAGCGGTTCATTCGGGTCAGCAAGGGTCATGTGGAAACCCGTCCGATCAAGGGCACCCGAGCGCGGGGTCACGATGCGGCCGAGGATGCGCGCAATGCCGAGCAACTGCAGCAAAGCCCCAAGGACCGGTCGGAAAACCTGATGATCGTGGACTTGTTGCGCAATGACCTGGGCCGCACGTGCGAGATTGGCTCCGTCAAAGTGCCTGAGCTGTTCAGCCTGGAAACCTACCCCAACGTGCACCATCTGGTCAGCAGCGTGACAGGCACGCTGGCGGCTGGCAGGGACGCACTGGATCTGATCGGCGACAGCTTTCCTGGCGGCTCGATCACCGGCGCGCCCAAGATCCGCGCGATGCAGATCATCGATGAGCTTGAACCCACTCGCCGAGCGCTTTACTGCGGATCGCTGCTGTATGTCGATGTACGCGGCGAGATGGACAGTTCTATCGCCATCCGCAGCCTGTTGATCAAGGACGGCCAGGTCAGTTGCTGGGGCGGTGGCGCCGTGGTCGCCGACTCCGAATGGCAGGCCGAGTACGAGGAGTCCATTGCCAAAGTGCGGGTGCTGATGCAGACCTTGCAGGGGCTTTGAAAGCTGGCTTACCCGTGAACCGCTGAACGCAGCTTGGCGTGCCCCGCAACCAGGATGGGTTTTTTGTTACCATTGCCTCACTACGAGCGCCCAGCGCCACAGCCAAGATGGAAACCGCCTGATGAGCCAACCTTTCGACGTCGCTGCCCTGGCAGCGGCTTACGCGGACAAATCCCCACAGGACATTCTCAAGCTTGCCTTCGAGCACTTCGGCGACGATCTGTGGATCTCCTTCAGCGGTGCCGAAGATGTGGTACTGGTGGACATGGCCTGGAAGCTTAACAAACAGGTCAAAGTATTCAGCCTCGACACCGGGCGCTTGCATCCGGAGACCTATCGCTTCATCGATCAGGTGCGCGAGCAGTACAACCTGCCCATCGAAATCCTCAGCCCCGATCGCAGCAAGCTCGACCCGTTCGTCAAAGACAAAGGCCTGTTCAGCTTCTACCGTGACGGCCACGGCGAGTGCTGCGGCATCCGCAAGATCGAGCCCCTGCGCCGCAAGCTTGCGACCGTCAGTGCCTGGGCCACGGGGCAGCGCCGCGACCAGAGCCCCGGCACGCGCAGCCAGGTCGCAGCCCTGGAGATCGACACCGGCTTCTCCACCCCGGAGCGCACGCTCTACAAGTTCAACCCTCTGGCTCAGATGAGCAGCGAAGAAGTCTGGGGCTACATCCGCATGCTCGAGCTGCCCTACAACAGCCTGCATGAGCGCGGTTTCATCAGCATCGGTTGCGAGCCCTGCACGCGCCCTGTGCTACCTAATCAGCACGAGCGCGAAGGCCGCTGGTGGTGGGAAGAGTCGACCCAGAAGGAATGCGGCCTGCACGCCGGCAACCTGATCACCAAGGCCTGAAACGCGGGCGATACCTTTGAAAAGGGCCGCGTGGCGGCCCTTGCGTCCGAGGATCAGTGCACCGGTAACTCGACACCTTCGAACAATGCCTCCAGCTCCTGCTTGTTGTGACACTGGATGGCCTTGGCCATCACTTCACGGGTCAGGTGCGGCGCAAACTTCTCGATGAAGTCGCACATGAACCCGCGCAGGAAAGTGCCACGCCGGAAGCCGATCTTGGTGATGCTGGCTTCGAACAGTTCACTGGCGTCCAGGGCTACCAGGTCACCGTCCAGCTTGGCGTCAACTGCCATGCCTGCAACGATGCCCACGCCCAAACCGAGGCGGACGTACGTCTTGATCACGTCCGCGTCCGCCGCCGTGAACACCACCTTGGGCGTCAGGCCGCGGTTGCTGAAAGCTTCGTCCAGCTTGGAGCGCCCAGTAAAGCCGAACACATAGGTAACGATGGGATATTCGGCCACCGCTTCGAGGGTCAGCTTGGGAAGCTTGGCCAATGGATGGCCCTGCGGAACCACCACGCAACGGTTCCACTTGTAGCACGGCATCATGATCAGGTCGCCGAACAGCTCGAGCGCTTCTGTGGCGATGGCGAAATCCACCGTACCGTCTGCGGCCATCTCGGCGATCTGCATCGGGGAGCCCTGATGCATGTGCAAGGACACTTCCGGGTACTGCTTGATGAAGCCACTGATCACCGGAGGCAAAGCGTAGCGAGCCTGGGTGTGGGTGGTGGCGATGGAGAGCGTGCCCTTTTTCTCGTTGGAAAACTCCTGGGCGATCTGCTTGATGCTCTCGACCTTGCGCAGGATTTCGCCAGCGGTGTTGATGATGCGCTCCCCTGCTGGGGTCACACGCGTCAGGTGCTTGCCGCTACGCGCAAATACCTCGACGCCCAACTCGTCTTCGAGCAGTCGGATCTGCTTGCTGATCCCCGGCTGCGAGGTATACAGGCTTTGTGCTGTCGCAGAGACGTTGAGGTCATGGTGCGCTACTTCCCAGATGTAGCGCAGTTGTTGAAGCTTCATAAGGTTCCCTCAGTTCAGCGTGGGTCAGCGGCAGCGGGCAGCGGGCAGCGGGCAGCGGGCAGCGGGCAGCGACGATATATAACTATATTAGTGGTAATCGTAATAAATCTAGAACTATTTTGTTACACCGCCCGGAATATTCCCACAGCGTGATTCAGCCTTTCCTACGACCTAGATGCTGTGCCAAGGGGACCATATAGACCGGTACAGGCGAGAGCTGGAGCAATCTGACCGCCGTCCTACCCAAGGGCACGTCCACGCCCGCCCTGGCGCTGTGACTGCCGAAGACAAGCAGGTCGACGCTCAGGCGCTGGGCCTGATCCAGGATGACTTGCGCAGGGTCGCCCTGGCGCACGCGCACCGCCTTGAGCACCGCCAGATCGGCTTGCTCCCCCAGCTCCTCACGAAAATTTTCCAGTACACGCTGCTCGATGTTGGCCATTACCGTACCCACACCCTGGCTGTGCAGCTGGTCCAGGGTGTGTTCGTCCAGGTAACTTTGCAGGAGGGATTCGGCAAACTGGCCCATCGGTTCGACCGCATGAATGACGTACAACTCGGCACCGAATGTGCGCGCCAACGCAAGCGCATGCTGCATCACGAATGGCGCATAGACGCCGAGGTCTGTGGCGTACAGCAGAGAGCGGATCATTCGACCTCCTCGACTGCCATGGCGGCAGGGCAAACTTGAGCTTAGCAGCGCATCGGCGCCTCGCTTGCCCAGCCCGGCGCATGACTGCGCCTAGAGCATGGCCCCTTCACTGTTTTTACCGAGGAACCTCAGCGACTGGTACAACATCTCCATGCGGGGCAAATGGCAACCCGCGGACTGGGCGCGGGCCAGAGGCGCTGCATAGATGGCCTCTGTCTCTAGAGGTCGATGATGAACGTGGTCGTGGTACATGCTGGGCCAGTAATCAGGCATGCGCTCGGTCATGCTCAGCAGTTGCTGAGCATAGCCTGCGGGCATGGCATGACCACAAGCGACAGCGCCCACCATCACCTCCTCCATCAAGGCTTGCACCAGCGTGCGGGCATGGCTGTCGCCCAGCAGCTGGGCAGTGCTGGCGCCGAGCAACACTGACAGGCCGTTAAAAGGCACGTTCCACACCAACTTTTGCCACCGGGCGCCAGCCAGATCAGGCATGCCCACAGAACTCACCCCCGCAGCCTGGAACAATGAAACCCCCTGCTCCACCAGGCGGCGCCCGCCATCGTCACTAGGACCACTGTGATAACCCACGTTCACGGTACCCAACGCCTGATGGCGAATCACTCCGGGTGTCTGGCGGTCGGCGCAGACGAAGCACAACCCGCCAAGCAGGTGCATATCAGCCCGCAGTAACGGGCGCAGTTGCGCTTCGACATCCAGTCCGTTCTGCAGTAGCACCACTTTCGCATCCGGTGCACCGGCCTGCACGATCAATGGCGCCAGTTGCGGGTTGCCGGTGGCTTTGGCGCCTATCAATAGCCAATCGCAGGGTGGCATTTGCGCGGCGTCGGCGTAGCAATTTACTTTGGCGTGCAGCCGACCATGGACAGCGCTCTGGACGGTCAGCCCGTGATGACTGACCGCTTCATACTCGCTTCTGAGCAAAAAGTGCACATCGAAGCCGGCCTTTGCCAGCAGCAGCCCGTAAAAGCCGCCTATGGCACCGCTGCCGATGATGCCAATCCGGGGGTTGCGCGCGTGCATGCGGTTCTCCTTCTCATGTCAGCCTGCTTATTACACCGGTTGGGCACCTTCGCGCAGATCGATGCTCGCCGTCGACCCCTGCTACCGGGAAAAACCCCGCCTGCACGGGGCAATGCCCATTGTGGCGCAAACGCTAACGCGCTAAGGTTCGGCTCCCCGCTGCGATTATTCTTGCTGCTGGGCCGCACGGGGATAGCTGGCGGCCGGCACCCGTGACCTGACGAGTAACACGATGGCTGATTTACCGATCGATGACTTGAACGTTGCATCCAACGAGACGCTGATCACCCCCGACCAGCTCAAGAAGGAAATCCCCCTTAGCGCCCAGGCCCTGCAGACCGTGACTGCTGGCCGAGACGTGGTGCGCAATATTCTCGATGGCAAGGATCACCGCCTGTTCGTCGTGGTCGGCCCCTGCTCCATCCACGACATCAAGGCCGCGCATGAATACGCAGCGCGCCTGAAGGCCCTGGCCGAAGAAGTGTCCGACACGCTGTACCTGGTCATGCGGGTATATTTTGAAAAACCGCGTACCACCGTGGGCTGGAAGGGCCTGATCAACGACCCATATCTGGACGACTCCTTCAAGATCCAGGATGGTTTGCATATCGGTCGCAAGCTGCTGCTGGACCTCGCCGAAATGGGCTTGCCCACGGCCACTGAGGCACTGGATCCGATTTCCCCGCAATACCTGCAGGATCTGATCAGCTGGTCAGCCATCGGTGCCCGTACCACCGAGTCGCAGACCCACCGCGAAATGGCCTCTGGCCTGTCGTCGGCCGTCGGCTTCAAGAACGGTACCGACGGTGGCTTGACCGTCGCTATCAACGCCCTGCAGTCGGTGTCCAAGCCGCACCGGTTCCTGGGGATCAACCAGGAAGGTGGCGTCTCCATCGTGACCACCAAGGGTAACCCCTACGGGCATGTCGTGCTTCGCGGCGGTAATGGCAAACCCAACTACGACTCGGTCAGCGTCGCCCTGTGCGAACAAGACCTGGCCAAGGCCAAGATCAAGGCCAACATCATGGTCGATTGCAGCCATGCCAACTCCAACAAGGACCCGGCCTTGCAACCGCTGGTGATGGAAAACGTGGCGAACCAGATTCTGGAGGGCAACCAATCGATTATCGGGTTGATGGTCGAGAGCCACCTGAACTGGGGCTGCCAATCCATTCCCAAGGACTTGTCCCAGCTGCAGTATGGCGTTTCGGTGACGGACGCCTGCATCGACTGGTCGGCGACCGAGAAGACGCTGCGCAGCATGCGCGCGAAGTTGAAGGACGTCCTCCCTCAGCGCAATCGCGCCTGAGACCTTTGGGGGCCGTTCAGGCCCTAGTGTTCAAAGCAGCGATCACACCTTGCTGGCGTGACGCTGCTGACGCTCCATGTAACGCTCCACGTACGAGCAGGACGGTATCACCGTGTAGCCCATCTGCTCGGCATATTGCAGCGCGCGCTCGGTAAGGGCAGCTGCGATCCCACGCCCGCGCAAGGCGTTGGGTACGAAGGTGCGGTAGATGTCCAGCGTCTGCTTACCCAAGTCCATGTAGGTCAGATAGGCACGATGACCGTCCACATTGGTCTCGAACTGATGACCCGCCTGGTCATGGTGGATGGTCAGCGCTTCGCTCATCACTACTCCTCGCGGGCCTTTTTGGCAGACCCATAGCCTAACCGATGGTCAATACCCGGCACACTTGGCACATGCATCGTCTATTGCGCGTTGGACCGCTGGACGTCTGCGTTCGTTCGGGTTTTCTGTAGACCCACATACTAGGCGCTTACCGAAGGATTACTCAAGTAAAGCGCTCGGATGAAAGCCAGCCATTAACGGCTTACGCTGTTAAGTGTGACATTGACAGTGCCGGCAAATCATGTAGGACTAAGACGCACAAAGACAGTAGAAGTCACCCTTAGTTCAACATGAAAGTTGCCGTTAGTGCAGAGTTACCCTGCTGGCTCGGGGCGATGAGCCGCGCCCCTCGGCTGGCGCAGAAACTGCGCACTGTTTTTTTTTGCAGTTCTTGCGTTCAGTCAGTTTACTTACTACAAGTAATGGGTACTATGTACGCCGGCCAGTTTCTCTTTTCTGAGAGATGGCTCATTAATAGAAAGTCCTTGAAGGGGAACACGATGAACAACGTTCTGAAATTCTCTGCTCTGGCTCTGGCCGCAGTTCTGGCTACCGGTTGCAGCAGCGTCTCCAAAGAAACCGAAGCTCGCCTGACTGCAACTGAAGACGCAGCAGCCCGCGCACAAGCTCGTGCCGATGAAGCCTACCGCAAGGCTGACGACGCACTGGCAGCCGCTCAGAAAGCTCAGCAGACCGCTGACGAAGCCAATGAGCGCGCACTGCGCATGCTGGACAAAGCCAGCCGCAAATAATAGTCCCTTGGGGCTGTTATGAAGCCGACCCCTTTGGGGTCGGCTTTTTTTTGCGATTTTTTGACACCGAGGCGCGATTGCGCACTACGTTGCCGTCAACGCAGTTCGCAGAGAGGGTTACTGTATCTCCTCGGGAAGCGTCGAGACCATGGGCGTAGCGCTCTGATTGTCGACGGGCACGGCAATCTCCACCGGCATGCCATCTTCGGCAGCCACGACGTCGCGGACCATGTCCCAGTTCATGCGCAGGTTATTGGCCAGGTCTTCACGCTTGAGCAACGCGTTGATGACCGCCGTATGCTTGTCGACCACCGACGGATTGCCCTGATCATCCAGCGGCGTGTGGGCTTCGAGGTATACCTTGCCCCCGCTCAACCCGAACTTGTACGGTTCGTTGATGATGCGAACAGGAGTGCCCACCGGCACCATGCCCGACAGTTCCAGTACGTTGTTGTTGAGCATGCGGAAGCAGCCATGGCTGGTACGCATGCCGATCCCGAATTTCTTGTTTGAGCCATGGATCAAGTAACCCGGTACACCCAGGGTGAACTTGAAGGGCCCAAGCGGGTTGTCCGGGCCTGCTGGAACCACGGCAGGCAAGATGTCGCCATCGGCTGCATGCTCGGCCCGGATCGACGCCGGCGGCGTCCAGGTAGGGTTTGGCGTCTTGGCGATGATCTTGGTATTGGCAATCGGCGAGCCCCAGCCTTCGCGACCGATCCCCAACGGGAAGGTGTGCACCACATTCTCGCCTTTGGGGTAGTAATACAAGCGGTACTCGGCAAGGTTGATGACGATGCCTTCACGAGGACCCGGTGGCAGGATGTAGCGCGTGGGCAAGATGATTTCGGTGCCTGCGCCAGGCAGCCAGGGATCGACACCCGGGTTGGCGGCGATCATCTCCAGATAGCCCAGGTCATTGGCCGTACCGATATCGGCGAATGTATCTTCGTACTTGGCCTTGATCACATGCACCTGACCGACGATGTCGTCCCCAGGTGGCGGCAGTGGCAACTCCAGTGCGACAGCGGGCCCCGCTACCAGCAAGGCGGCCAGGGACAGGCTACGAGTGACGGCGGGAAAGCGCGGCGACATCCGGTAAATCCTTTGGGAGGTGGGACGAAAGGCATGATTGTACACCCCCACCCCAGACAGCGGGAGGCATCCTGAGCCGGACGCGGTTACAGATGATGAAAGGTGCGCGCCTCAGACCGCCTGCAATTGTGGCCAGACCGGTCGCATGCCTCGCCGCTGCGCATCGAGAATGGCGCGGCACAGCTCGCACAGCCGGGTATCGCGATAGATGGTGCGTGGCACGCCGGACCAGCGAGGGTGCGCAGGCAACAGCCCCCCGCACAATGTTCTGTCCACCGGCACGCCGAGTTCGAGCTGCCGCGCGACCAGGTGAACGCGACTTTCCTGGCAGGCGAACAGGTCAAGCTGTTCGTCGGGCTCGATCAATTGGTAGGCGAAAAGGGACCAGGCAGGGCGCGGCATCGGGGGTACTCGGAACGGGGGGCGCAACATTAGCCCAAACTCGCCCCCGTTTAAAGCGTCAGAGCAAGGGTTTGAGCGCCGGCCAGGCGTTTTCCAGCAGCCGCTGCTGGGCGCCCTGGGCAGGATGGATGCCGTCTGCCTGCATCAACTCAGGAACGCCGCCAACCCCTTCCAGGAAAAACGGCACCAGTGCTACCTGCTTGTCCTTGGCCAACTCCTTGTACACCTCGGCGAAAGCAGTGGTATAGCGGACGCCATAGTTGGGAGGCAACTGCATGCCCAGCAGCAAGACCTTGGCACCTGCCTGGCGCGACTGATCGATCATCGCGGCAAGGTTCTGTCGCAGTTGCGCTGGCGGCTGGCCGCGCAACCCATCGTTGCCCCCCAACTCCAGCACCACCACCTCGGGCGTGTGCGCCGCCAGCAACGCTGGCAGCCGCGCTTGCCCGCCGGCACTGGTGTCGCCACTGATCGAGGCGTTGACCACCTTGTCGTCGAAACCTTCCTGACGCAGGCGGGTCTGCAACAAGGATGCCCAACCTTCGCGGGTATCCAGGCCAAAACCTGCGCTGATACTATCACCGACAATCAGCACCGTTCCCGCAGTCGCGCTCTGGGCCAGGCAATACAGGGCCAGACCGGCACTCATCAACCACATTCGCATCGGATTCTCCATGGGCCCCAGCATGCTCGTTGCGCAGCACCTTAGCAAAGTGGTCACCAGCGCGGAAGGTGAACTCACCATCCTGCACCCCATGTCGCTGGAGCTGGCCGCAGGGGACAGCCTTGCCATCGTCGGCGCCTCAGGTTCAGGCAAATCGACCCTGCTTGGGCTGCTGGCCGGGCTCGATCAGCCCAGCCAAGGTTCGGTGACGCTCGCCGGGCACGACCTAGGCGTGCTCGATGAGGACCAGCGGGCCCGCATCCGGGCCGAGCACGTGGGCTTTGTGTTCCAGTCGTTCCAGCTGCTCGACAGCCTCAATGCGCTGGAAAACGTGATGTTGCCGTTGGAACTGCATGGTCGCGCAGACGCGCGCGATCACGCGCGCACCTTGCTCGAACGCGTAGGGTTAGGGCAACGGCTTACCCATACGCCGCGGCAACTGTCGGGCGGTGAGCAACAGCGGGTGGCTCTTGCCCGTGCTTTTGCTGCTCAGCCCGCCGTACTGTTTGCCGACGAACCGACGGGCAACCTCGACAGCCATACGGGCGAGCGCATCAGCGACCTGCTGTTCGAACTGAATCAGGAGCGCGGCACCACCTTGATCCTGGTGACCCATGACGAGCGGCTGGCTCGCCGTTGCCACCGCCATATCCGCCTGGATGCGGGCCAGTTGGTCAGCCCCTTGGAGGCCGGATGAAGGGCATGCCGGCGGCGCGCCTGCTGGGGCTGGCCTGGCGACAGCTGCTGCGCGATCTTCGGGCCAGCGAAGTGCGGGTATTGTTCTTTTCGCTCCTGGTCGCCGTGGCGGCCAGTACCGCCATCGGGTATTTCGGCGCCCGGCTCAATGCCGCCATGCAATTGCGCGCCACTGAGTTCCTGGGCGCTGACCTGGTACTGCAGGGCAGCGCCCCAGCCGCGGCGCCACAGATTGCAATCGGCGAGTCTCTGGGGCTGCATCACGCGCAGGTGGTCGAGTTCACCAGCGTGGTGGGCGCAGATAACGGTATCCAGCTCGCGGGGGTCAAGGCCGCCGATACCGCCTACCCATTGCGCGGCCAGGTGCGCAGCGCCGCCGAGCCTTATGCCGAGGAAAAGCCAGGCGGTGGGCCGGCAGCCGGCGAGGTGTGGGTAGAGCCACGGCTGCTGGCGGCATTGGGCATGAACATCGGCGACAGCATCGATGTGGGCATGAAGACCCTGCGCATGAGCCGCGTGCTGACCTATGAACCGGACCGGGCAAACAACTTCTATAGCTTGACCCCACGGGTGATGATGAACCTGGCGGACCTGCCAGCGACCGGCGTGGTGCAACCCGGCAGCCGCGTGACATACCGTGACCTGTGGAGCGGCCCTGCCGAGGCATTGGCGCAATACCGCGCCAGCGTCGAGAACACGCTTTCGGCCAGCCAGCGGTTGCGCGACACCCGCGATGGCAACCAGCAGATCGGCGGCGCATTGGGCAAAGCCGAGCGTTACCTGAACCTGGCCAGCCTCGTTGCAGTATTGCTGGCCGGTGTCGCCGTGGCGCTGTCTGCCAGTCGCTATGCCGCCAGGCGCCTGGACGCCAGCGCCCTGCTGCGTTGCCTGGGCCTGTCGCGGCGCCAGGCGCTGCTTCTGTACAGCCTGCAGCTGGCCATGCTCGGGCTTGCAGCTGCGATCGTGGGCGCCGCAGTGGGCTGGCTTGCGCAGCTGGGTTTGTTCAAGCTGCTGCACGGATTACTGCCCAGCGACGTACCGCCAGGGAGCCTGTGGCCGGCCTTGGCTGGCGTCGCCACGGGGCTGGTCGCGCTGGCAGGCTTTGCTCTGCCGCCGATTGCAGCCTTGGGTAAAGTGCCCCCGTTGCGGGTGCTGCGTCGTGACCTGCTCCCTGTACCTCCCAGTAGCTGGCTGGTCTACGGTGCAGCCCTGTTCGCCCTGGGGCTTATCATGTGGCGATTGAGCCTTGACCTGCTGCTCACCTTCGCACTCCTGGCAGGCGGCCTGGCGGCAGCCCTGGTGCTGGGCGGGTTGCTGTGGCTGGGTTTGCGCAGCCTGCGTCGACTCCTGTCAGGGGCGCCGCTGGCCTGGCGCCTGGGGCTGGGGCAGTTGCTTCGCCACCCCACGGCCGCCGCCGGGCAGGCCTTGGCTTTCGGGCTGATCCTGCTCGCCATGGGCCTGGTCGCGCTGCTGCGTGCGGAGCTGCTCGACACTTGGCAGGCACAGCTGCCTGAAGATGCCCCGAATCATTTCGCACTCAATATTCTGCCTGACGACCAGGACCGCTTCGCCCAACAGCTCAAACAGATCAACGCCGCTGCGGCTCCCCTGTACCCGGTCACACCTGGGCGGCTGATCGAGATCAACCAGCAGCCGGTCCAACAGATCGTCACGAAGGACTCTGCAGGCGAACGCGCCGTACAACGGGACCTGAGCCTGACATGGGCGGCGCAGTTGCCTGACGGCAATCAATTGACCGGTGGTCATTGGTGGCAAGGATCACCAAGCGATGACGATGTACCTGGCGTATCGGTGGAGGCCCAGCTCGCCGAAAGCCTTCAGCTGAAACTGGGGGACAGGCTCACGTTCGATATTGGGGGCCAGCAGCGCCAGGCCAAGGTGACCAGTCTGCGCAGCGTTCACTGGGACAGCTTTCAGCCCAATTTCTACATGATCTTCCAACCCGGTACGTTGCAAGGGCTGCCTACCACCTATCTGACGAGTTTTTACCTCGCACCCGGGCATGATCAGGAAATCGTCGCCCTGTCACGCGCATTTCCTGCGGTGACCATCCTTCAGGTCGATGCATTGCTCGCCCAGCTACGCAGCATACTTGCTCAGGTCACGCTGGCTGTAGAGTACGTGCTGCTGTTCGTACTGGCCGCAGGAATGGCCGTTTTGTTCGCAGGCCTTCAAGCCACCTTGGATGAGCGCATTCGTCAAGGTGCACTGTTGCGTGCCCTGGGGGCCCAACGCCAATTGCTGACCAAGACACGGCGCATCGAATTCGGCTTGCTGGGTGCACTGAGCGGTTTGCTGGCGGCGCTGGGGTGCGAACTGATCACCTTCGTCTTGTATCACTACGCTTTCGCACTGCCGTGGAGCCTGCACCCGTGGTTGCTGCTGATGCCCGTTGCAGGCGCGCTGCTGGTCGGCTGCGCGGGTGTGCTCGGCACTCGCCGCGCACTTAACGCCTCACCGCTGGCGGTCCTGCGTGAAGGGTGAAGCCAGGACGGTTCTGCGTGACGCAGGACCGTCTTGGCGACATGCCAGGCTTACAGCGAGCAGCTGCCCAGGCCGTGCTTCTCCAAATACCGCTGCTGGTCCTGGTCAGCCAACTGAACGTCACCCAATGGCAAGATGACGGTCGCCACTGGCTTGCTCAGTTTCCCTGAGGCCTCCAAGTAGTGCTTGGCGGCTTGTGCCAATTCAGCCTGAGCAAGGTTACTCACGAAAAGCGCAGAGCGATAGTTGACGCCAATATCCGTGCCCTGACGGTCGACCGACGTAGGATCATGCAGCCCCCAGAAATGCCCCACCAGTTGGCTGTACGACGTCAGGCCTGGATCGAAGTCGACCTGGACCACCTCGATCATGTCAGCCTCCCCCTGGGCTGATCGCGCAAAGCCCACTCGGCTGTCTACTACACCCGGCAAAGCTCGGAAGGCCGCTTCGGCGCCCCAGAAGCAGCCCGCACCAAAAGTCGCCTGCTCGACACGTTGCTGTGGTTGTCTGTCCGTCATGAGGTGATGCCCTCTGGCTCAATCGCGAAGTGTCTATGAAGTTGTTCGATATGTTCAGGGCCGATACCACAGCACCCGCCTATGATCGTGGCGCCTGCGGCGACCCAGTTTCTGGCCCAGTCCAGGTAGGGCTCAGGCCCGAGGTCTGCACGGATGTCCAGTAACGTAGTGTTGGCCTCGGCCTCTTGCGACACAGGCGGGAAAGCGTTGGCATAAACCCCCAGCTCCACACGCTGCTCAATACCGCCAAGGACGGCCTGAGCCTGCTCCAACGCAGCCCCCATGACCTCAGGCTGACTGCAATTGAACAGCACTGCCTTGGCTCCGACCGAGAGGGCGCAGCGCACGCCATCAGCCACCGACTCCCCTGAACGCAAACGTGGCGCGTGATCGGCATCATCGATCAGCGTATAGGACACCCACAGCGGCTTGGAACGCTCACCCAGCGCCTGGGCAGCGGCCTGCACTTCGGCCGTTGAGCTTTGCGTTTCAGCCAGCCATACGTCTACATGCTCTTGCAGCCCTGCAATCAGCTCCTGATGGATGGCCACAGAAGCCTGATGGTCGAACAGGTCGGGTCGATAAGACCCGAGCGCCGGCGGCAGCGAGCCGGCGACGCGTACAGGGACAGCGCTTTGCGAAGCCGCTTGGCGAGCAAGCCGCCCTGCGCGATCGGCAAGCGCTCGCCCCTGCTCGGCGAAGCGCGTCTGGCCTAGGTGAAAAGGCACCACAGCATAACTGTTGGTCGTCACGACCCGCGCGCCGGCCCTTATGAACGCCTCGTGCGCCTGGAGCACGTGCTCTGGGGACTCGATCAGCGCGAGCGCTGACCATTCCGGTTGCCTGAAAGGCGCTCCGCTGCGCTTGAGTTCCCGCCCCATTCCGCCGTCAAGCAGGTGAATCGGACTCTGGCTCATTGGGCTTGGCCCTGTGCGGGAGCTGCGGCCAGCCATTGATCGACGGTGGCCTGATGATCCTGGATCCAAGCTTTGGCTGCGACATCAGCAGGTACCTGTTCCTTTTCGATCTTCAGTATCAAGGCATTCAGATCGCTGGGGTCAATGGCGAAATTGTGCAGGAACGCTGCGACCTTCGGTGCGCGTTTTTGCAGCCCAGCGGATGCAAGTACATAGACCTTGGCATCGGGGAACGCGCAGGTGATCTTGCTCTTGTTCAGCCAATCGGCGTCTACTGTAGGACTTATGAACTTCCAGCATCCATCGGCCTTGTAAAGCGGGTCACCCTTCTTGTTGTCCTGGGCATAGCCGTCAAACGCCGGCTCTTCCAGGCGCCGCAGGTCGAATGCCGAAAACACCCAATCGGGCGTGTAGGCGTAGAACACCACACCGCGCTGCGCTTTGTAGGCTGACGCCAGCTTGGCGTACGTCACCGAGGCCTCGGTCGAGATCGCTTCAAACTTGTCGGCAAAGCCGTAATCCTTGGCCTTGATCTGGCCAATGTAGGTGGACTCCCAACCCGCAGGGCCCACCAGCAATTGCGCCTGGCCACCGCCCAACGGCTCGAACAGCTTGGCCACTTCAGGCTTGTTGAGATCGTAGATGGACTTGACGCCGTATTTGTCCTGCAGGTAACCCGGGATGTAGAAGCCCTGAACACCGCTGTAGGGATGGGCATTGGGTACCAAGGACTTGGTCCCACCGCTGACGTACTTGGCCCAGGCCGCCGACTGGTTCGGCAGCCAGATGTCGGTCAGCACGTCAACCGAGCCATCCCCTTTTGCCGCAGCGCTCAATAGCACAGGCACATCGCCTGCCAGGTAAGAAACTTCGCCATCCAGACGGCTCTGAATGACTTCGCCCAGGATGTGTTGAATGGCAATCGCGCCGGTCCAGTTCTGCTCACCGATGACGATCGATTCCTTCGCCGAGGCTGCTGCAGGCAAGATAAGGGAAACCAGCAGTGCGGCGGTCCCCAGTTTGCTGGGCAGGTGTCTGTTCATGTGGGTTCTCGCTGTGTTCAGGTACGAAGAGGGTCTTGCTGGCGCAAGCTCGATTGAATGATCCGGTCGGGTATGAGCGCGCACAGCACTATCGCCACGCCTGCCAGCACGCCCTCCCCGCCTTTGATGTTGCGCAGCGCAGTCATGACGTCGTAGCCCAGCCCACCAGCGCCGATCAGCGCGGCGACCACGACCATCGACAGGCTCATGACGATGGTCTGATTGATACCCAGCAACAGTGACCGGCGTGCCAACGGCAACTCCACCTTGAGCAGCGCTTGCCAAGGGCTTGCGCCATGGGCGAGCGCTGCCTCGACGGTTTCCTTGGGTACTTCCTGGATGCCCAGCGATGTCAGACGGATCATCGGCGCCAGGGCGAAAACCACCGTGGCGATCACAGCCGGGGTCTTGCCTACCGAGAAAAAGGCCACTGCAGGGATCAGATAAACGAACGTTGGCAGCGTTTGCATCACATCCAGTAGCGGTGTGACCAGCCGTCGCACCCGCGCACGCTTGGCCAGCAGGATTCCGGTCGGAACGCCGATGAGCAATGCAATCAACACCGAAGAGCCGACCAGCGCCAAGGTGGAGACAGTGCGCTCCCAGAAGCCGAACAGACCGATGTACAAGACTGCCGCAGTGCTGGTCAGCGCAAGCGTCGTTCCAGCCGAGCGCCAAGCCAGAAGTACCAGCGCCAAGGCAGGAACGGGCCAAGGCAGCCAGCCCAGCCCACTCTCGATACCGTCGATGACGCCGCGTACGATGTAGATGACCCCAATGAAAGCACGCTCGAAGTTCACCTGCGACCATGCGATGAACTGGTCGATGCTCTGGGCCACCTGCAACATCAGCTGGCGGTCAGCCGGAAACTGCTGCAAAACGTGACCTGTCTCGGGTGCAAACACACGCCAGATCACCAGCACCTGACTCACCATCAGTACTGCAAGCGGCACCGCCCAGCCTGACTCGGAGAGCGACACCGGTTGGCGACTCAACGAGGCCGCTATGATTCGGTTCGTCACGAATACGGCCAGGGCCGCCAGGGCTGCCAACGTCGATGAACCGACGATGCTCTGGGCCAATACCGCAAGCGCTGCGAGTTCAGTGGCCAAGCAGAGCCAGAAGGCGCCGCCTCTGCCGGCGGCGGCCAGCGCCGCAGGCCCTATCAACAGGGCTTGCCAGCGGCCAACGACGGTGCGGCCAGGCATTGCTCGGGGGTTTTCTTTCGGAGCCGCAGGGGCGACGGAACGTGCGCGCGGCATGACCTTGGTGTGGTCCTGAAAGAAGTCGGCCACTTCGCTGTCGGCCGGTGCTTCCAGCAATTGCGCTGGGGTACCGACCTGAACGAGGCGACCTTGGCGCATGATCGCGATCCTATCACCCAGGCGCAGGGCCTCTGTGGGGTCATGCGTAACCAACAAGGTGGTAATACCGCGCTCACGGACTAACGCCATGAAGTGATTTTGCAGGTCTCGTCGAATGGTAGGATCGAGCGCGCTGAAGGGCTCGTCCATCAGCAGGATGTCCGGTTCGCTCACCAAAGCCCGCGCCAGGCCGACCCGCTGCTGCATGCCGCCGGACAGCTGGTGGGGATAATGCTCGGCCCAGCCCTCCAGCCCGACTGCGCGTAGCTGCACCTTGGCCGCTGCATGACGAACCGCCTCTGGGGTACCCCGCAATTCCAATGGCAATGCGATATTGTCCAGGACGGTGCGGTGGGGTAACAGCCCGAAGTGCTGGAAGACCATGCCGATACGCCGGGACCGCAACGCTCGCAGCGCCCTTGCGTCCAGGTTGCCGATGGCCTGACCATCGACCAGGACTTCGCCACTGGAGGGCTTGATCAGCCGGTTGATGTGCCGAAGTAACGTGGACTTTCCGCTGCCGGATGTGCCCATCAAGCACAGCACCTCTCCCCGCCGCACTTCCAAATTGACCTGATCGACAGCGGGCAACACGGATGCGCCGCCAGGATAAGCCTTGGTAACGCCCCTGAACTCAAGGGCAGCATCGACGCCACGCCCTCTGTCGTTGTCAGGACGAGCGATAACGTGGCGAGACGGAAGGGGCTTCTCGGCCAAGGCACTCTGATTGATTGTCACGGGGGACTCCGAGCATGAAACCACTGTTGCAAGCAGGCGCTGGCTTCAGGGGGTGAGATGGATTAAGCCGCAAGCCTGCGACCTGAATGATCGAGCGGCTGCAAGCTGATCGGCGAACGCAGCGAATCGCGCCGATCGAGTTAAATCTAATCGATCTTAAAAATCTTTTATAAATATCTTTTTGGAATTAGCTTAGGCGCAGGCCCACGCTTGCGCCAAGCCTCATTTGCGTTGGTTGCAAGCGCGCCAAATGGGAAGGTCGCCAAGCCTGACGTGCCTGGCGCTTGAGGGGGCGAGAAGCCTCGCAGATCACCAGGCTTTCGAATCAAGACCGCGCATTGTGCGACGGCGGTGAACGGCTACCTGAAGAGACGTTGAAGACTAGGCGGCCTTGCAACCGAGGCTGCGCATCAGATCGCGGGTTGCGTCGAGAAAGACGTCGTTGATCGCCTCGACACACTCTGGCGTCAAGCGGCTTGAAGGGCCTGACAGCACCAATGCACCGACCAATTCATCACCTGCCCCGTAGACGGGAAAGGCTACCGAAGCCGCATGCGGGTCCGTGGCCCCCATCGAGAAGAACGGCTGCTGCATGGTGATGCCGCTGGCAAACGGTGTGCGCAATGCCTGGGCGCCGGCAGCATCGTCCATCGGACGCATATCGCCAGGTTGAACGTGCATGCGTAGACGATGGGGGGAATTCACCCGGTACTGACACATGCGGTAGGCCCCGTGGCGCACGTAGAACGACGCCGTTTCACCCGTACGCTCGGCCAGAAGGTGCAGCCTGGGCATCACGTGCCGCTCCAGATCGATACCCTCTTCGTACACGGCGTTAAGTCGCATCACTTCACTGGCCAGTTGATAGCGACCGTCGGCCATGCGGTTGACATAGCCGTGATTCTCAAGCGAAACCATCAGGCGCATGATGGTACTTTTGATCAGCCCGGTGCGCTCGACAAGCTCGACAAGCGTCAGCGCCGTGTCACCCACCTGAAACGCAGAAAGCACCGTCAGCACGCGGTCGGCCGAAGCCACTCCATTAACCGCTGGACGCGGCCGGACATTTACCATCGAAAGTTCCTCACCTGTGAATGATGCAAGTCATTGGCGGCATTGAAAGCGTCCATTATCTGGCAATGCCCCGACGACCGCCATCACAGCTGACCACGTCGGTTGCAATGTTGCGAATTCTGCATCGGAGGAACGCCGGCTGAACGAGCCCATCTGGTTGGGAGCTGGCCTGCAATCAGGTGAATCAACCGCTCAGCTCATGAGCTGATAGGTCTCACGGGCAGTCCCGCTGAACAGCCGATTCTTTTCAGGTTCGGTAAAGTCTGTCACTACACGCTTGAACGCGTTCCACAACACGTCGTAGCCGAACATGCCCTTGTCCACCGGGAAGTTGCTTTCGAACATGCAACGCTCCACGCCGAAGCAATCTATGGCATGCAACAGATAGGGTCGCCATTGCTCCGCCAGGATGACCGAGCTTGGCGGTTTTAGGGCAAGGTGGTAGTCGAACCCCGCGACTTTCATACCCAGCCCCCCTAGCTTCAGTCGCACATTCGGACATTGCGCCAACCGGCAAAGACCTGCCGACCACTGCATGAACACCACATCGCGTTGACTGGCGTATGGGCCAGCCCCCAGCGGCCCGCCGAGGTGATCAACGACGATCAGCAGGTCGGGAAAGGCTCGGGCGACCTCAAGCACTTCATCGAGCTGGGTGTGGTAAGCCCAGACATCCAGTACCAGCCCACGCTGTTGAAGCTGAGCAACACCTCGGTGAAACGCAGGTTCCAGAAGCACGCCGGGAGGTGGCGGCTTGGGGTTGGAAATCAGCCTCGGATCGGCATGCCAGGCAGTGGTGTTGCGAATACCGCGCAGGCGCGTCCCAGCACGGGCCAGCATCTCGTCGAGCACCGGCGCTACCGCATCGCCAAGCGACAGATTGGCGCCTGCCACAATGGCCGCACATAGCCGCAATTCCTGCAGCAGGCCGCTGGCACTGTAGGCAGCGACACCGTTGACGTATTCCACCTCACCTACCGGCTGGAAGGCCTCTGGACGATCGACAGCCAGCATCGAGCGGCACTGCACGTAAATGGAACCCACCACCCGATGACCACACGCCAGGTCGGCCAGGTAGTCTTCGGCAAGGTAGCGCTGGCCGGGGCGGTCCCACAGGTGGTGGTGAGCGTCGATGATGACGCGCTCAGGCTCCAGGGCGGCTTCGCGCCACTGCGCAAGCCACTGCGGCCGCACGGGGGCGTGGGGTGTTTGCATGTTTATCTCCTGTTCGCCGCACCGATATCCCTCCATGCCATCCGCTGGGGCTGGCATGAAGGGGCATCGATGCGGTGAAGCACTTAGCCCTGCATGCCCCAGCGGCGCACGGTGACAAGTTCGATGCTGCGAAATACCAGTCCTTCGACCACCAATCCGATGACGATGACCATCAGCAAACCGGCAAAGACGTTAGGCGTTTCCAACGCGTTGCGGTGCTGGAAGACATACCAGCCCAGGCCTCCGGAATTACCGGACACCCCGAATACCAGCTCGGCGGCGATCAGGGTGCGCCAGGCAAACGCCCAGCCGATTTTCAGTCCCGCCAGAATGGACGGTACAGCAGCGGGGATGAGAATACGCGTGACCAGGCGCAAGCCGCGCAAGCCATAGTTACGCCCTGCCATGCGTTGGGTCTGGCTGACAGATTGAAAACCGGAATAGGTATTGAGCGAGACGGCCCACAGTACCGAATGCACAATCACCAGCATGAGGCTCTGTATGCCCAAACCGAACCACAGCATGGCCAGGGGCAGGATCGCAATGGCTGGCAGCGGGTTGAACATCGCAGTGAGTGTCGCCAGTACGTCCGTGCCCAAGCGGGTCGACACGGCCAGTGAGGTCAGGATCGCTGCCAAACCGATGGCCACGGCATAGCTCATCAAAAGTACCTTGAGTGAGCTGAACACGGCCTGGGGCAATACACCATTGAGCAGGTCCCCAACCATCGCCACTACGGTCTCGCTGAAGGCTGGGAACATCAGCGGGTTGTCCAGATAACGGGCATAGAGTTCCCATATCAGGGCCAACATCACCAGCACCAACGCCCGGCGTATCCCGGTATGAGCGAGAACACGTTCTACCAGACCCAGTTGCCGAGCGACGTCCCCTACCTGTCCCGGTGGCACCGGTGCATACTCCACATCGGCTCGGGGCTGGATCGAAGGCTTATCCATGGGCTGTCTCCGTGTGGCCGAAAAGCATATGGCTGATACGCTGGTGCAGTTGAGCGAACAGCTCGCTGCCCTGGTCGGCGAAGCCAAATGCGCTGGCATCGAGTTCTGCGCGTACCTGCCCAGGGTGTGGCGTCAGGACCAGGATTCTTGTACCCAGAACAATGGCCTCGTCGATCGAGTGGGTCACGAACATCAGGGTGAACGGTGCTTGCTCCCACAGTTCCAGCAGCTCTTGCTGCATGCGGCGTCGGGTCAACGCATCAAGCGCGGCGAAGGGTTCATCCATCAACAGCATCGCAGGCTCCATTGCCAGGGCTCGGGCGATGGCAACCCGCTGCTTCATCCCGCCTGACAACTGGTGCGGATAGGCATCCTTGAATTTTTCAAGCCCCACCTTGGCGGCGGCACGCGCCGCGCGTTCGGTAATTTCGGTGCGTGGAAATCGCCTTGTCATCTGCATCGGGAACATGATGTTGGCCATTACCGTCTTCCATGGCATCAACTGATCGAACTCCTGGAAAACCATCATGCGATCAGGGCCAGGCTCCCGGATTACCTGTCCATCCAGGCAGATCTGGCCTGCCACGGGTTCGATAAATCCTGCGACGCTCTTGAGCAGGCTCGATTTGCCGCAGCCTGATGGCCCCAGCAGGACAAAGCGGTCATTGCGCTGTACGTCAAAAGAGACCTGGTGAGTCGCGGTGATCAATTGGTCACGGGTCTTGTACTGCAACGTCACGTTATCCACGCAAAGCACCGCACGGGTCTTTGCCTGTGAGGGGGCGGCGATGGGAGATAACAGACTCATCAGCTCCCCTCCCCATCAGCGACCGGTGCGAAGAAAACCGACTGCCAGTTGTCCGGGGCTTTTTTCAAGGCCCCCGAACGCACCATGAACTCGGCCAAGGCCATGACGCCGCTCGGCTGCACGGACCACTCACCGCTGACCTGGCGCAGCATGTCTTCGACCTGATCGAGCGACAGACTGGACGGCTCGCTGGCCAGGAACAGCTCTGCGGCTTTGCGTGGTTCCTTGCGGATATACGCATTGGCTTCGTTGATCGCCGCTACTACCGCGGCACTCAGTTGGGGGTTGTTCTTGACGAAGCGCCCTGTGCTGGTCAGGACACCGCTGGTCATACGCTTGTCGAGCTCGCTCGAGAAGTCGAACAACTTGCTTACTCGAGGGTCCTGGGCCAGTTGATAGCTGTACGGATTGGGCCCGATATAGCCTTTGATCCCAGCCTTGTTGAGCAGGCTGGACATTGCATCGGGGTGAGGCAGGCTCACCATCAGGTGATCGAGCTTGTGTATTTGATCAGGGCCAAACTGTCGCTGCGCAGCCATCTGCAGCAACAATGCCTGCTGGCCACTGGGAGAGCTGACGGCGATCTTGTCATCGGCTTTGAAATCGGCGAGTGACTTGATCGCAGGGTCATTCACGAACAGCGCGTTGTCCCCTGCCACCAGTGCGCACAACGCTCGCACATCCAACGATCGACGCGTCTTTTCCCAGGCGATCAGCGTGCCTGACAAACCATAACCACCGATATCGACGTTGCCACTGATCAGCGCGTCATTGATCGCTGGCGCACCACTGATGCGCTTGATCTCGAAAGAGGCTTGCGGCTGACCATGGGCCTGGGCTTGCTGACGGAACAAGCCCAGTTTGTCAGCAACGGTGACTGGCAAGTAGGCGTAGCCGTACTGGATCGCCAGGGTTACGCGGTCTTGCTCGGCCAGTGCGGGGCTGCCGAGCGCGCCTAGGGCCAAGACCCATGAAAAGGCCTTCAAGGGCCGCGTCAGGCGACGACTCAAACGCAATGAGCGCTTCTGCATAGCAATCTCCAGTTGTTTTTATTTTGGAACGCCATTTCCTTTAGAGAAACTCATAAACGGTACAACCATGTCAAGCGTGAAAATCACGGATCAAGCCTCTCGCATTTTTTCAAATCATGATTTATTTTGAAATGACGTTGCATTAAAAACATAAAACCCAACGATCCTGTCCTTTTGTGCCCTCAGCGGCCAGGAGCCTGAGCATGAGCTTTTTCGCTGCCCCACCGACTGTCGAGACCACCGTTTTCACGCGCCTGCCCGATCATTTCCGAAGCCCACGGCCTACCGCCTGGGCCAACGCCAATCGCCAGGGTCGGGCCATCGATTCGTTCCTTGAAGGCCCTTCGTTTGATCGATCAGGTCGGCTTTACGTGACGGACATACCCAACGGCCGAATTTTCCGCATCTCACCTCAAGGCGAGTGGGAATTGGTGTGCCAGTACGACGGCTGGCCCAATGGCCTGAAAATCCATCAGGACGGACGAATCTTCATCACGGACTACAAGCGCGGGCTCATGGTGCTCGACCCGCACTCAGGGACCATCGAACCGCTGCTCGATTCGGCCGGTTCCGAAGGGTTCAAGGGCGTCAACGACCTCGTGTTTGCGCCCAACGGCGACCTGTACTTTACCGACCAAGGCCAGACTGGCTTACAGGACCCTACCGGACGGGTCTACAAACTCGATGCCCAAGGCAATTTGAGCTGCCTGCTCAACACCATTCCCAGCCCCAATGGCATCGTTTATGACCCCAATCTGAACCACCTGTTGATAGCGGTCACCCGCGCTCAGCAAATCTGGCGCATCCCGCTGGGCAACGGTTCGATGATCGGCAAGGTTGGCGTCTTCGCGCAGCTCCACGGTGGGCTCGGGGGCCCGGACGGTCTGGCCCTGGACGCCCAGAGCAATTTGTACATCGCCCATACCGGGTTCGGCTCGGTGTGGAAGCTGTCCAGGGTCGCCGAGCCCCTGCAACGCATCGTCTCCTGCGCAGGTATCAGCAACACCAACCTGGCATTTGGTGGCGACGATGGCCAGACGCTGTTCATCACCGAATCCGAGACCGGCAGCATCCTGCAGGTCCGTACCCACACACCAGGATTGCCGATGTTCTACCACAGCTGAACGCGCCTGTCAGCGCACACCACAACTACAAAAAGAGTGACGACATGACTTACGAAAACCCTAGCGCACAAGCGCCGCTCAGTGACGCCGAGGGTGAACGCCTGATGCGCCGGATCCTCTGGCGCCTGGTGCCATTCATCTTCATCTGCTACGTGATCAGCTACCTCGACCGCACGAACGTGGGGTTCGCCGCCATCAGCATGAATCAGGACCTGGGCCTGACAGCGACGATGTTCGGTTGGGCGGCGGGCCTGTTCTTCTTCGGCTATTTCATGTTTGAAATCCCCAGCAACCTACTGATGCAGCGCTTTGGCGCGCGGGTATGGATCGCACGGATCATGATCACCTGGGGTCTGATCTCGATGGCCACCGCATTTGCCACCGGGCCCATCAGCTTCAGCATTGCACGATTCCTCCTGGGGCTGGCCGAAGCGGGCTTCACCCCTGGGGTCTACCTGTATTTCACTTACTGGTTCCCAGGCAAGTGGCGGGCCAAGGCCACGGCGGCATTCCTGCTGGGCATCCCTGTGGCCAACATTGTCGGCTCACCGTTGTCGGGCTGGCTGATGGAGCAGCACGGTGTCTGGGGGCTCAAGAACTGGCAGCTGCTGCTGGTGACCGAGTCAATGCCGGCAGTGCTGCTGGGTGTCGCCTGCCTGTTCGTGTTGGTCGACACCCCGGCCAAGGCCAAGTTGCTCAAGCCCCGGGAGAAAGCCTGGCTCACTCAGCGCCTGGCTCAGGAGCAACAAGCGATAGGTGCATCCCACGGCACGACCCTGCGCGCTGCACTGACCAACCCGAAGGTGTTCACGCTGGCTGCGATCAATTTCTGCTGCATCGTGGGCTCCATTGGCATCGGCCTGTGGCTTCCACAAATCATCAAAAGCCTGGGTATTTCCAGCGGGACCGTAGGTTTCGTGGTAGCACTGCCTTATCTGCTGGGTGCAGCGGCCATGACCCTATGGGCACGCCTGGCCAACCGCAGCGAGCACCGTCTTCCGTACGTCGCCAGCGCGCTCGCTTTTGCGGCCTTGGCATTGGTGGGCGCAGCGTTGATCGAGCAGCCGGTGATGAAGATCGCCTGCTTGTGCATGGCGGTCTCCGGGATTTTGTCTTTCCAGGCGACCTTCTGGGCCATTCCATCGACCATTCTGACCGGCCGTGCGGCCGCTGGCGGCCTGGCCATGATCGTCTCGATCGGCAATCTCGGCGGGTTCACCGGCCCATTCCTGATTGGCCTGATCAAAGATGCCACGCAAAGCTTCACGCTGCCTTTCTTCGCGGTTGCATCGATTCTTTTGATCGGTACCTGCCTGATGCTGTGGCTGGGTGATCCTGCCAAGCGCCAGACGCCACAAGGCCACGGCCAAACGGCTTGATGCCCAGGAGCTGCGCCCTGACCGCCACCGTCCGCAGTAAGCGGACGGAGGCTCTGCCGGCCCAAGCCGTCGCCCCTTCTTCCAACCACAGTACCCAGTGCTTGTACATGGCGCTGCTGGGCGGTTAACGTCTGTAGCCTCCCGGCTACCCTGCGCCGCCTCCCCGTGCGCGCAGCGACCCTGTCGGCCAGGTTCGAATACGGAAAAAGGCACACATGGCGACTGACCTCATCACCGAAGCAGGCTACCAAGCCCTTAAAGATGAACTGGACTGGCTTTGGCGCGATGAGCGACCGGAGATCACGCGCAAAGTGACCTGGGCAGCGTCCCTGGGCGATCGCAGTGAAAATGCGGACTACCAGTACAACAAGAAACGGTTGAGGGAAATCGACCGGCGTGTGCGCTACCTTAGAAAGCGCATCGAGAACCTGCGCGTGGTGCCCTACTCGCCCGCGCAGGAAGGAAAAGTGTTCTTTGGGGCGTGGGTAACCATCGCCAACGAGGAGGACGAAAGCAAGCGGTTCCGAATCGTCGGCGCGGATGAGATCTACGACCGCAAGGACTTCATTTCCATTGATTCACCGATGGCCCGGGCCTGTATAGGCAAATGCGTCGGGGACGAGATCACGGTGCGCACGCCAACGGGGGAAGCCTACTGGGACGTCACCGACATTCAATACGATGCACACGAAACCGCGCCCCGGTTCGTCAAACCCTGATTCTTTTGCACCGCCGCGGGACGGCAGGCTTTTCAGCGTGCCGTGATCAGGCCTTGGCGTGCGATACGCACCAGGTGGCCGATCACTTCGGCCGAGGCCTCGGCCGCGGGTGCTTGAATCACGGCAAGGTCGAACCGGTCATTGGTGTACTGGGCGAAATGCTCGCCGGTCTCGGCGAACTGAATCAGGAATGCGCGGGCCTGGCCCCTTCGACGGGACAAACCTTCGAGGTGGCGCAAAAGTGTGGGCTGGTGCGGCCCCCCAAGCAGGATGCGCGGGGTACGCGATGCCTGACTGACAGGCAGAGGGCTTAGACAAACGCTGGTACGTGGGCAACTCATGGTGCATTCTCCGCCTCGCCAATCTCGCTGGGCAGCGGTGGGAGGCGTCACCGAACCAGCGCTTTAGCGGTATTTCGAAACACCCCTGGGGCGTCTCTGCGCCCCGCAAGTAGCTGTTTAAATCGGCGCAGGCGTCATGCTAGAGCGATTGAACCGAACATGCAAGCGCCCGATTCTGGCCAATTGCCTGCTCCGGTGCGGCCCTGCTCAGTGCTTGCCCTTGGGCTCCAGCACCCGCCGTTCCCGATTGAACGCCAGAAAGTACTTGTTCACGCTGTTGACGAAGTTGACCGGCCCCATGCCCACCTGCTCCATGGCGATGCGTTCGGTCTGGAAGAACCATTGGTTACCGTTGAGTCCACGCTTGCGCGCTTCGGCGCGCATGGCTTGCACGCGCTCGGGGCCCAGGTTGTAGGCGGCCAATACGAACGCCATGCGCTCACGCTCATTGATGCGGGGGCTGGAGAAGAACTTGCGCCGGATCAGGGCCAGGTAACGCGCGCTGGCCTGGACATTGCCGTCCACCGTCTTGATGTTGCTGACCCCGACCCGCTGGGCAGCTGCCGGCGTGATCTGCATCAACCCGTGTGCGCCCCCTGCCCCGCGCGCGGCCGGGTTGAGGGTCGACTCCTTGAATGCCAAGGCGGCAAGGTTGAGCCAGTCGATCTGCTGCGCTTGGCCATGCTTTTTCAACACGGCACTGACCGAGGCTAACCGCTGGCGGTCCTGACGGGCGAGCGGGTTGTGTACCCGGTACTGACGCCGATAGATGCGCTCGAACGCTGCATCCTCGTTGTCAGGGGCACGATAGTTTTGTAGGAAGCGGTCGACCGATGCCTGAAACTGCGGCGAGTTACGCCCAACGTACCAGCGCATGGCTTGCGGGGGCCCCAAGTGCACGCGTGGGTTGACACGCAGCTTCGGCATGACCCTTGACCAGCGGCGGGCGATTGGCTGCTCGACCACGGTCAAGTGATAGATCCCGGCCTGGACCATCTCCAGCACATCCTCGATGGCCAGGGTCGGATCCACCCACTCGACCTTGACCGCAGGGCGCTTGCGCAAGGCCAGGCGCTGGTTCAGTTGCTCAATCACCGGGCCCGCGGCACTTGCGCTGGTCAGCGCGATGGTGCGGCCTGACAACTGTTCTGCCTGGCTGAAGGTGCGCTCGCCCTTGCGTCCGACCAACACCAGCGTCACCTGATCACGTACTGGGGCAGTCGCCACGACATTACGCACCGTGGCAGGATCGAGCAGTTCGCCTGGGGCGGCCAAATCGCCCTCCCCGCGCCCCAGTGCGCCCAGGAGTTGCTCCTTGGCGCGGGGGATCAGTTTGAGTTCGATGCGCTGGCTGTCCTGTGCCCGGGCATTGAGGAAGTGCTCGAGCGCGCGCAGGCGGTAGTATTCGACGCCCACCGGCTCGCCCTTCACTTCGCCGGAGCTGTTGCGGCTTTGATTGACCAGCACGCGCAAGACCTTGCTGCTGCGAATGTGCTGGAGATCGCGGGCATTGGCCGGCGGGATGTGGTGCTGCGGGCCCGGGGGACGTACCTGCGTCTGCGCCTGGCTGGCCAGGGGCAGCCCTAACAGCAGCATGAACATGAGCCAGTAGCGTGGCATTCAAGGTATCCGTCGTGAGTGGGTAGCCAAATGACGTTCGCCACGTTTGGGCTTGAGGTCAAAAAGACCATGCCCTGGACTCGAAGTTCTTGGACAGCCAGTTCGGCACGGGCTTTTGCTATGCTGGCGTCCCTGCGGCACGAGGTAGCACCATGCAATTGATCGATATTGGCGTCAACCTGACCAACAGTAGTTTCCATGACCGCCAAGCGGAAGTGGTCAGCCGCGCCTTGGAAGCGGGCGTCGCGCAAATGGTTCTGACAGGCACTAGCCTGCCTGTGAGTGAACAGGCAATTGACCTTTGCCAGCAACTGGACAGCGCGCAAACTCACCTGTTCGCGACGGCCGGGGTTCACCCGCACGATGCAAACAGCTGGAACAGCCAGAGCGAAGCGCACATGCGCCAACTGCTCGCCGAGCCGCGGGTGCGCGCTGTGGGCGAATGCGGCCTGGACTTCAATCGTGACTTCTCTCCACGCCCTGCTCAGGAAAAGGCCTTGCATGCCCAGCTGGCATTGGCCGTGGAATGCCAGCTACCGGTGTTTCTCCATGAGCGCGACGCCAGCGAGCGCCTGCTGGCCATCCTGAAAGAGTATCGCGACCAGTTGAAAGCAGCCGTGGTCCATTGCTTTACCGGGGAACGTGCTGCCCTGTTCAGCTACCTGGACCTGGACCTGCACATCGGCATCACCGGTTGGATCTGTGACGAACGACGTGGGATGCACCTGCATGGACTGGTGGGCAGTATCCCAACCGGCCGCTTGATGCTGGAGAGCGATGCGCCATATTTACTGCCGCGCAGCCTGCGCCCTAAGCCCAAGAACGGGCGTAACGAGCCGGCGTACCTGCCTGAAGTGCTGCGAGAAGTGGCGCTGCACCGCAAGGAAACCCTGCAAGAAACCGCCGCGCACACCACTGCCACGGCCAAGGCATTCTTCAAATTACCGTAGCTACCCTGATATCTCTTGATACATATCAACACCCTCCGAGTCGCTCTGGGCACAATGATGGCACCTTGCCAATATTGTTTTCGCTCAACTCAGAGAAGACCTGCCCATGGGTGCCTGGCTTAGCAATGTTTCACTGAAATACAAGTTCTGGGCGGTCAACGCCGTAGCCTTCGTGACCACGTTGCTATTGGTGCTGTACGCGGTTCACCTGGAGCAACGCGCCCGTGCTGAAGGGGCTGTACACCAAGCCACCGCCCAGGCAAGCCTGCTGGCGGCGTGGCCCGAAAGCCAGCCTTTGCCTCTTTCGCCAAGCATCATCACCTGGCGTGCTGGGCAGACGCCCTCCTTCGCCGGCGAGCCCCTGGAGGCCCTGCGCGGCGCACAGGGCTGGGTAGCACTGCCCTCCAGCCAACTGTTGGGACAAGACCCATTACAGGGTGCTCATGTGCTGCAAAGCGGTGATCATTACGTCGCAGTACTTGCCCAGTCACCCAGCCTGCGCCAGGTCTTCATCGATCGATTCTCGCATTATGCGGTGTGCGTGCTGATTCTGATGCTGGCCATGCTCGCCGCTTCGCAACTGCTGATCCGCTTTCTACTCAGCCAGCTCAACACGCTCAAGGACGTGATGCTGCATGTGGAAAAAACCGGCGATCTGGCCGCTCGCGTACCCCTGGCCGGCGGTGACGAAGTCGGTCAGATGGCGGGCGCCTTCAATGCCATGCAGGGTACCTACCACCGTATCGTCAGCACCGTTGCCACCACTGCAGCACAGCTCGACTCAGGTGCTGCGCGTCTTGCGGCCAGCATGAACGACGTGCGCCACGGCATGCTGGGGCAGCAGAGCGAAACCGACCAAGCCGCGACAGCCATCAATGAAATGTCCGCCACCGTCTACCATATCGCCCAGCATGCAGGGGCGACTCGCGATCTCTCCCAGACTGCCGACACGCTCGCCGGCAGTGGAAAAGACGTGGTCACTCGTGTGCAGACGTCCATTGCCGGGCTTTCCAGCGGCGTCCAGCAGACCGCCGAAATGATCCGTCAACTGGCCGAAGACAGCCAGAAGATCAATGGCGTGGTGAGCGTCATTCACAGCATTGCCGAGCAGACCAACCTGCTGGCACTGAACGCGGCCATAGAAGCGGCCCGTGCCGGTGACCTGGGCCGCGGGTTCGCCGTGGTGGCCGATGAGGTGCGCAACCTAGCCAAACGCGTTCAGTCATCAACCGACGAGATCACCACCATGGTGTCTGCCCTGCAGTCAGGCACCCGGGATGCGGTGGAGTTCATGCAGGAAAGCTCCTACAAAGCCGACGATTGTGTAAAACAGGCCCAGGAAGCAGGTGCGGCATTGGCCGAGATCACCGGCGCAGTGGCGCAGATGCGTGAAAGCAACACCCAGATCGCCGTGGCTGCCGAACAACAGAGCCAGGTGGCAGAGGAAATGAACCGCGCCGTGGTCAGCATCCGTGATGTCACCGAGCAAACCGTGCAGCAGACCGTAGGTTCGGCCACCACCAGTTCGGAACTCGCGACACTGGCCGGCGCGCTTAACAAGGCCATAGGTCAACTGAAGCTATAAGGTTCATAGCCAGCGCCGATTGGCTCTGCGCGCGCCTGCACACTAAGCTTTGGGCATGATCGAGAGGAAGTGCCCATGAACAAACGCCTACCCAATCTGCTCGCCTGGCAATGGCGCGGCTACCCGCAGAGCCATCGTCACCCTGCAAACCTGGTGCTGCATTTGATAGCGGTTCCGCTCTTCATTCTAGGTGCGTTGTTGATCGTGTCTGGCTTGTTAGGGCTGGACATCGTGCAGCTGGCCGTCGGTCTGCTCGCCCTGGTCGCGGCCATTGGGCTTCAACGTCACGGCCACCGCCTGGAGGCGGACATTCAAGAGCCCTTCATCGACCGTACTGACCGGGTTCAACGCGTGCTCAGCGAACAGTTCATCACATTCCCGCGTTTCGTCCTGAGTGGCGCGTGGTGGCAGGCCTGGCGCGACCGTCATAAGCCTCGAAGGTGATGGCCTTTAGGCAAATACCGTTACCGTTTGCCTGCTCAAGGCCAACAACGCGCCATCGTCACTCCATAATGCGGCGGCGGCATGGCCATAGCCCTCGTGTGCGTATTCGGTCTCCACGCGGTACTGGCACCAATCGCCAGCATTCAGTGAACGTACAGGCTGCACGAACTCGATGGTCCAGGTAAGCGTACTGCCGGCCGCTGGCTGTTTCAGCATGGGCAGTACGCTAGGTGGCCATGCGTCTACCAATGCCAGCAGGTGCGCCTCGCTCATTACCCCGCCCTGCATGTCACGCAAGCGCACCCAGCCCCCCATGACGCGCGAGTCATTGCCGCTGAACGGCAGCCCACCGATTGCCCAGCGCAACTCCAGGTTCTTCATGAATTCCGGGGTCACTCCCGGGATGTGAGGCAAGGCTGCCGCGCTTTCCTCAAGGGCTGGCATCTGCGGCGCAGGTAGGGGCAGTACGGACACCGCAGAGCTTCGTGCGGCGCCGAAACTGCCCTGTACCAGCGTCACCACCTGCCCCTGCTGCACGGCGCGGCCCAGCAGCGTGCTGACACCCGTGCCCTGGCGCAATACTTCGACCTCCAGACAAATCGGAGTATCTGCCGAAGCAGGGGCGACAAAGGTAATGGCCAGCGAACGCACCGGGCGGTCATGGCCTAACCGGGCACGCATCGCCTCGAACACCATGGCAGCCATCAGGCCGCCAAAGATCGCTCGTCCCTGACCCCACCCTGCTGGCACGCGTACGCTGTCGGGGTGAGCTCTGGCAGCCTCAAGCACTTGTTCAAACGTCATGGGCAGCTCCTGGACGGGTAACGGATGTCCATCCTAGCCTGCTCTAGCCCCCGCAGCAGCCTTCATATCGGTCATTGTCCGGGCTTGTGGTGGGCCAACGCCTCACCCAAGGCGTCCAGCGTGCTGTCCGACCGACGCTCGGCCGCTTCCAGTTCGTGTGCCCATCCGCTCATGCAGCCAGCCAGATCGGCATGCTGTTGCGCTTGCAGCAGCCATTGCAGACGGTCATGCCAATCCCCCAGATCGCCCTGCGCGCGTTTCAGTGTGCGCTGAAGCTTCTTCGGGGCGTGGCCGAACTGGGGGTAGGCTTCGTCTGCGTACCGCGCCCGTTTGATCAGCAACCGCAACCGGTGGCGATCGTGCTCGGGATCTTGCAAGGCCGCGGCCAGTTTGCGCCACTGTTTGCGCAGGCGTTTCTCGATATGCTTGTCCAACCCCTTAATCAGGCCATCGCGCTCTGCGCCACGCACAAACGCGGGAAACGCATCAACCGTCGCCAGCAGCCGGGTCAGCTGCGGGCTGTGTGCGACGCTGGCATAAGATGGTCCTCGCCCTTGCAGACGCCTGCGGCCAGCTTGCTCGGCCCCCTGGGCAATGAGGGCGGCGCCCAGCACCTCGCCATCGCGCAGCGGCGTGGTGAGCGTTCCAAGAGCCTTGGCAGCACTTTCGAGTGGCTCCACACCCGGCAGCCCGCGTAGCGGTCGCACCAGGCTGCGCAGGCGGCGCACGCTGGTGCGCAGATCGTGCAAGGCTTCACTGTCGGTGTCGACCGCCAGGCGTTCGCGGCACGCCAGGAGCCGGACGTGCAAGGTGATGATCTGAGCGATGAGGTGATCAATCATGTCAGACACATGGCAACCCTCGATCAACGGCCGGCACGGGACTCACGGATGTAGAAGCGTGCTTTTTCAGCCTTGCGCGTGCAGCTCTCGTAACCCTCGAATTGCTGTTGCGTCTTGGCGCCAGTGAGCAGCGACAGCGCCTTGGAGTAACTCACGGCCCCGGCGAAGCCTTCAGCCTTGGCCAGATCGAGCTCCTTCCAGGCGGCGTCCAGTTGTGTGGCACAGCTGTCACGGTACGCCGTCTTGCCAGCGCAACCGGCAAGGGTCAGGGCAATCAACGGCAGGCAGATCCAGGCTTTCATCGGTTAAACCTCTGAGGGAAAGAAACAATGCACGTTCGACGCCAACCCGTTGCAAAAGTGCCCGCTTGGCTTCGCAAGCCACATGCTCGACAGGTTGCGCATTGATGCCGAGGGTGCGATGCGTGCATTGTAGTGTTTAAGTCGCGAATGCTGAGGGAAGTTGATGAACAAACGCGTGGCATTGGTGCTCGGATCAGGCGGGGCCAGAGGGTATGCGCACATCGGCGTGATCGAGGAACTCGAACGTCGCGGATACGAAATCGCCTGCATCGCCGGGTGCTCCATGGGAGCGGTGGTTGGCGGCATCTACGCTGCAGGCAAGCTTGAGCAATACAAGCGCTGGATCGAGAGCCTGGACTATCTGGATGTCCTGCGCCTGGTGGATGTGAGCTTCAGTCTGGGCGCCATCCGAGGCGACAAGGTCTTCGGCCAGATCCGCAAGATAGTAGGCGACATCGACATCGAGCAATTGCGCATTCCCTATACCGCCGTTGCCGCTGACCTGACCAACCAGCAGGAGATCTGGTTTCAGGAAGGCTGCCTGCATCAGGCCATGCGTGCCTCGGCTGCCATACCCAGTCTGTTCACGCCTGTCGTTCAGGGTAACCGCATGCTGGTCGACGGCGGCATCCTCAACCCGTTACCCATCGTGCCCGTGGTATCGAGCCATTGCGACCTGATTATTGCGGTCAACCTCAACGCGACCAACCAGAAGCACTATCAACTTCCGGTGATAGAGCGGCCTGCAGCCTTCAAGATGCGATTCGATGCACTGATCAACTCGCTTGGCTCGCACCTGCCATTTCGCCGCAAGCCCGCCGAAGAGTTGGTCCGTATCGAAAAAGGCATGACGCGCGACCGTTTTCCGCCCGTGAACCCTTGGCTGGCCGAGTCGGCAGATCCACAGGCGCAGCAGCCCACGGCTGCACCCGAAAGCGAAGGCGCGCCCAAGTCTGCCACCGGCTCGTTCATCATCGACAACGTAGGGCCCGCCTCGCTGCTGGACTTGATCAACCAGAGCTTCGAAGTCATGCAGACTTCACTGGCGCAGTACAAGATCGCCGGCTATCCGCCTGACGTACTGATCAACGTGCCCAAACGTGTGTGCCGCTTCTTCGAGTTTTACAAGGCGCCCGAGCTGATCGCGCTGGGGCGCGAGATTGCACGCGACACATTGGACAATCATGAGGGCGTCAAACGCTAACGCTAGCGGCGTCTTCGCTCAGGTAAAAAAACAGGCCGCTTGCGGCGGCCTGTCGGGTGTCTCCAAACGGATTTAGTAACGCGTGATGTCCGCGTTGGCCTCCAGCTGTTTGCGGTAGGCGGCGAAGTCCTGCTGACCAGCACGAGACGCCAGGTAGCGGCGGATCTGCTGCTTCTCTTCATCCGTGGCCGCAGCACCGTCATTGACGCCCTTGAGTTGCAGCACGACCAGGCTGCCATCACGCAGCACAACGCTGCCATACACGGGTTTGTCCTTGGCTTGCGGCTTGCCGAGACGGAACAATGCCTGTAGCTCGACAGGGTCGATACCGTCCTGACCACGCGAGACAGCTTCATAGGGCTTCCAGCCCTGGCCTTCCTGAACGCTCGCAGGGGCGATGGAACCATCACGCAGACCCGCGATCAGCTTGTCCGCCTTGGCCTTGAGGGCAGCGGTGGCTTTCTCCTTGGCCAGGTGCTCGCGAATGTTCTTGGCAACCGTTTCGAGTGGCAGCTGCGCAGGCTTGCGGTGTTCCTTGACGCGCAGTACCACCGTCGTCTCAGGATCAAGCTCGATGGCGGTGCTGTTGGCACCCTCTTCCAGCACTTCCTCCGAGAACGCTGCCTGCACCACAGAGCGGTTGGCAGTGATGCCGTCGCCGCCTTCGCGGCCGAACGGAGCGGACGTTTGGACCTTGAGGTTCAAGTCCTGGGCCGGCTGTACCAGGTCGGAGGCCTCGTAGGCGGCGTCCTGCAACTGCTTGCTGGCGTCCACGTAGCGCTGCTCGACCAGTGGCGTCTTGAGGTCGCGGGTCAGTTTGTCTTTCAGGCTAGCGAAGCTCGGCACCTCGGGCGCCTCGACGCCAAGCAGCTTGATGATGTGATAGCCGTATTCGGTACGAACCGGAGCTGAGACCTGACCGTCGTGCAGCTGATACAGCGCCTGTTCGAACGCCGGATCGTACACACCAGGACCGGCAAAGCCGAGGTCACCGCCGTTATTGGCCGAACCTGGATCCTGGGAAAATTCCTTCGCCAACGCGGCAAAATCTTCACCCTTGGCCAGGCGCTGTTCGATTTCGTCAGCACGCGCTTTGGCCTGGGCATCGGTCGTCTTGTCGTTGACCTCGATGAGGATATGCGCCGCGCGGCGCTGTTCGGCAAGGTTGGCGATCTCCTTCTCGTACTGAGCCTTGAGCGCCTCGTCAGTGACTTTGGCTTGGTCGAAGAAGGACGATTTCTTGAGCTCTACGTAGTCGATGACGACTTGGTCAGGCGACATGAACTCCTTGGCATGGGCGTCATAGTGCTGCTTGACCTCTTCGTCGCTGACCTTGATCGCGGCCAGATCGGCCTTGAAAGTCAAGGACGCGAAATCGCGGGTCTGCTTTTCAAGGCGTGCGAAAGCGTCGACTTGCTGATCGGTTACGAAGCTACTGCCGGCGATCCCGGCACGTAACTGCCCGATGAGCATTTCCTCACCGAGCATCTCGCGAAACTGCATACGCCCATAGCCCATTTGACGGATGACCTGATCGAAACGGTCGCTGTTGAACTTGCCGTCAACCTGGAATTCCGGCGTTTGCAGCATGACCTGATCTAGCGCAGCGTCGGAAAACGCGAACTTGGCGTCTTTGGCACCCTCGAGCAACAGCTTGCGACTGATCAGCCCCTTGAGGGCCTCTTCGCGCAGCAGCTTGTCGTCAAGCAGCGCAGGATCGAAGTCCTTACCCAACTGTTGCACCAACTGGCGGCGCTGCATGTCGGCCGCCTGGCTCAACTCGTTCTGGCTGATCGTTTCGCCGTTTACCTTGGCAGCATCCTGACTGTGGCTGGCGGCTTGGAAAATGGCTTCGAACCCGGTCAATGCCATCAGCACGACAATGAGACCGATGATGGTTTTGGCAATCCAACCTTGTGAATTGTCCCTGATATTTTGCAGCATGCGTCCCCCAGAGACGGCTGTACCACTGCGTCGACAACCGCGGAGCGTGGGTAGAGTCCTGATAAAAGAAAGGCGCATCCGAGGATGCGCCTTTTCTTAGCATACGAATCAGGCGGTAACGTTTGCGTCCCGCCTTCAGCGTGCTCGGACCTGGCCAGGCCGGGTCCGGCTGAAAGAGACGACTTAGTTGACGGCGTCTTTCAGGCCTTTACCTGCCTTGAAACCTGGCACCTTGGCGGCAGCGATCTTGATCGCCTTACCGGTCTGCGGGTTGCGGCCGGTACGCTCAGCACGATCCTTGACAGTGAAGGTACCGAAGCCGACCAGAACGACATCGTCGCCTTGCTTCAGGGCGCCGGTGACGGATTCGATCACTGCGTCCAGCGCTTTGCCAGCGGTGGCTTTCGAAATGTCAGCTTGTGCGGCGATAGCGTCAATCAGTTCCGACTTGTTCACTCGTAAGTCCCCTTGTGCTCTATTGAGTATGTTTCTAAGTATGTAAAGAAAGCGTGTGAAAACGGTGCTGGGTGGCCTGATGACAATAACGTGCCGCTTTATAGCAAGGCGCCGAAAATACTGTCAAGAAAGCCCCCCAGACTAAAACTGCTAGTGCGTGCTAATTCTTTCCTTTGCCTCAGTGTCGCGCTTATCGTCCTTCGCGACAATGTCGGAAGCCACATCTGGCAAGGGCTCCGGGGCGTATTGCAGCGCAATTTGCAGGACTTCGTCAATCCATTTGACCGGTTTGATCTGCAGATCCTGTTTAATATTTTCTGGAATTTCCTTGAGGTCGCGCACGTTCTCCTCAGGAATGATCACCGTCTTGATGCCGCCCCGGTGAGCGGCCAGCAGTTTTTCCTTGAGCCCGCCAATGGCCAGAACCTGGCCACGCAACGTGATTTCGCCTGTCATCGCCACATCCGCACGTACGGGTATTTGAGTCAGGGCCGACACCAGCGCGGTGCACATACCGATACCTGCACTTGGGCCATCCTTGGGGGTGGCGCCTTCGGGCATATGAATGTGAACGTCGTGCTTTTCATGGAAGTCGGCTGCGATCCCCAGGCTGCGGGCGCGGCTACGCACCACTGTCTGCGCAGCCGTAATCGACTCGACCATGACGTCACCGAGCGAGCCGGTTTTGATCAACTGACCTTTGCCAGGAATGACCACGGACTCGATGGTGAGCAACTCGCCCCCCACTTGCGTCCACGCCAGACCCGTCACCTGGCCGATCTGGTCCTGCTGCTCGGCAAGGCCGTAGCGGAACTTGCGCACGCCCAGCAGGTGTTCGAGCTGCTCGCCGGCGACCTTGACCTTGACCTGCTTCTGCCCTGCGTGCTCCTTGACGACCTTGCGGCAGACCTTGGCAATCTGACGTTCAAGACCGCGCACACCCGCCTCGCGCGTGTAGTAACGAATGATGTCGCGGATGGCCGAGACATCGATCTCCAGCTCTTCTTTTTTCAGGCCGTTTGCCTTGACCTGCTTGGGCACCAAGTATTTGACTGCGATGTTGATTTTTTCATCTTCGGTGTAACCCGGAAGACGAATGATCTCCATCCGGTCCAGCAATGCTGGCGGGATATTCATCGAGTTGGAGGTGCACAGGAACATCACGTCCGACAGGTCGTAATCGACCTCCAGGTAGTGATCGTTGAAGTTGTGGTTCTGCTCGGGGTCCAGCACCTCCAGCAGTGCCGAGGCCGGGTCGCCGCGCATGTCGCTGCCCATTTTGTCGATTTCATCGAGCAAAAACAGTGGGTTACGCACGCCCACTTTGGTCATCTTCTGAATCAGCCGCCCGGGCATGGATCCGATGTAGGTCCGGCGATGGCCACGGATTTCAGCTTCATCCCGTACCCCGCCCAAGGCCATGCGCACGAATTTGCGGTTGGTCGCAGCGGCGATGGATTCGGCCAGGGACGTCTTGCCCACGCCAGGTGGACCAACCAGGCACAGCACCGGACCACGGATTTTCTTGACGCGCTTTTGCACGGCAAGGTACTCGAGAATACGGTCCTTGACCTCTTCCAGACCGTAGTGGTCTGCATCGAGAATGTCTTCGGCCTTGGCAAGGTCCAGGCGCACTTTGCTCTGGGCTTTCCAAGGCACCTGAACCAGCCAGTCCAGGTAGGACCGCACCACGGTGGCCTCAGCCGACATCGGCGACATCTGCTTGAGCTTGTTCAGCTCGGCCTGGGCCTTGGTCATGGCGTCCTTGGGCAGGCCAGCGGCTTCGATACGCTTTTTCAGCTCCTCGAGCTCGTTGTGACCCTCATCACCATCGCCAAGCTCTTTCTGAATGGCCTTCATCTGCTCATTCAGGTAGTACTCGCGCTGGCTGCGCTCCATCTGCTTTTTCACCCGGCCGCGGATGCGCTTTTCGACCTGCAGCAGGTCGATCTCGGCATCGAGCAATGCCAAGACATGCTCGACCCGCGTTGGCAGGTCGACAATTTCCAGAATTTCCTGTTTCTGCTCGATCTTCAGGGCCATGTGGGCAGCCATGGTGTCGACCAGGCGCCCGGGCTCATCGATGCTATTGAGCGAGGACATCACTTCGGCTGGCACTTTCTTGCCCAGTTGCACGTACTGCTCGAACTGCGAAAGCAGTGTGCGCACGAAAACTTCCGATTCGCGCTCGACAGCCTCGGTCTCGTCGATCAGCGACACTTCAGCGCGCACATGGCCGTCGACTTCACTGAAGCGCTCGACAGTACCCCGCTGCTCGCCTTCGACCAGCACTTTAACGGTACCGTCAGGCAGTTTCAGCAGCTGGAGCACAGTAGCTACGGTACCAACGCGGTATAGCGCGTCTTCGCCCGGATCATCATCAGCCGGGTTTTTCTGGGCGAGCAGGAGAATCTGCTTTTCGCCCGTCATCGCGGCTTCGAGGGCCTCGATGGATTTCTCACGCCCCACAAACAGCGGGATGACCATGTGCGGGTAAACAACGACGTCGCGCAATGGCAAAAGAGGCAAGTCGAGGGTGGTCTTCATGATTTCGCCTCTACAGCGGCCTTAGTGGCCGGAAACCGTGGAATTGATGTTTGGACCTAATGTGGGGGTACACCCGCGAAATTACAAGCGCTGGCGCAGGAAAAGCAAAAAGGGGGCCCTAGGCCCCCTCTGTGCTACGCGGTCAGGCGACCTGCCCTGAATCAGGCGTCAGGCGCTGCCTTGGCTTGCGGCTCGCTGTTCTCGTAGATCATCAGCGGCTGCGAGGTACCCTCGATGACGCTTTCATCGATCACCACCTTGCTGACTTCCTTCGCAGAGGGAATCTCGTACATGGTGTCGAGCAGCACCCCTTCCAAGATGGAACGCAAGCCACGGGCGCCAGTCTTGCGCTCCAGAGCTTTGCGAGCAACGGCCTTGAGCGCATCGCTGCGGAACTCGAGGTCGACGCTTTCCATCTCGAACAGCTTGGCATACTGCTTGGTCAGCGCGTTCTTGGGCTCGGTCAAAATCTGGATAAGCGCTGCTTCGTCCAGCTCATCAAGCGTTGCCAACACGGGCAAGCGCCCCACGAACTCGGGGATCAGGCCAAACTTGACCAAGTCGTCAGGCTCGACCTCACGCAGAGATTCGCCGACTTTCTTGCCCTCCTCCTTGCTGCGCACTTCAGCACCAAAGCCCATACCACCTTTGGTGGAGCGGTTCTGAATGACCTTTTCGAGGCCAGAGAACGCGCCACCGCAGATGAACAGGATATTACGGGTATCAACCTGCAAAAATTCCTGTTGCGGGTGCTTGCGACCGCCCTGTGGAGGTACGGAGGCAACGGTGCCCTCGATGAGCTTGAGCAAGGCTTGCTGCACACCTTCACCCGAAACATCACGGGTGATGGACGGGTTATCCGACTTGCGCGAAATCTTGTCGATTTCGTCGATGTAGACGATACCCATCTGGGCCTTTTCCACATCGTAGTCGCACTTCTGCAGCAGTTTCTGAATGATGTTCTCAACGTCCTCACCCACATAACCAGCTTCGGTCAGGGTGGTGGCGTCCGCGATTGTGAACGGTACGTTCAACAAGCGCGCGAGGGTTTCGGCGAGCAAGGTCTTACCCGAGCCCGTCGGGCCGATGAGCAGGATATTGCTCTTGCCCAGCTCGACATCGTCACCCTTCTTGTCACGCTGGTTCAAGCGCTTGTAGTGGTTGTAAACCGCCACGGCAAGCACCTTTTTCGCGCGTTCCTGACCAATGACGTACTGGTCGAGGATACCGCTGATTTCTTTCGGCGAAGGCAATTTGTGCGCGCTGCTTTCGGCCTGAGCTTCCTGCACCTCCTCGCGGATGATGTCATTGCACAGGTCGACGCACTCGTCGCAGATAAATACCGAGGGCCCGGCAATCAGTTTGCGCACTTCGTGCTGGCTTTTGCCGCAGAAGGAGCAATAAAGCAATTTGCCGCTGTCCTCGCCGTTACGGGTGTCAGTCATTCGATCGATCCAATCCGGTAGGCTTGCAACACAAGATGAAGGCAATTGCGGGCTTTTTCAAGTCCGCAGGCAGGCGCATCATGCGCCTACCTGCCCTGGCCTCCCGCTTCAGGAAGCCAGTTGCCGCTTGTCGTATACCGAGTCGATCAGGCCGTACTCGGCTGCGCGCGAGGCGCTCATGAAGTTGTCGCGCTCGGTGTCGCGCTTGATGGTCTCCAGATCCTGACCGGTGTGGTAGGCCAGAAGCTCGTTCAGGCGCGCCTTGATGTTCAGGATTTCCTGGGCATGGATTTCGATATCGGTAGCCTGGCCCTGGAACCCGCCCAAGGGCTGGTGAATCATCACACGCGAGTTCGGCAGGCAGTGACGCTTGCCCTTGGCACCGGCAGCGAGCAGGAACGCACCCATGCTGCAGGCCTGGCCGATGCAGATGGTCGATACGTCCGGCTTGATGAACTGCATGGTGTCGTAGATCGACATGCCGGCGGTTACGGACCCACCCGGCGAGTTGATGTACAGATGGATATCCTTGTCCGGGTTTTCCGCCTCAAGGAACAGCATCTGTGCGACGACGAGATTGGCCATGTAGTCTTCGACCGGGCCAACCAGGAAGATCACGCGCTCCTTCAGGAGGCGCGAGTAGATGTCGTAGGCGCGTTCGCCACGGGCGGACTGCTCGATAACCATAGGGACCAGGCCGCCTGCAGCCTGGATGTCAGAGCTCTGCTGAATAAAAGAATTGCGGGACATGTCCTGCGCTCACTCCCAAATAGTCATGGCTTGAATACACACAAGCCAGCGCGAAGGCTGGCTTGTGGGGGCTTCCTGCGAAAAGACCGCTTACTCGGCTTCGTCAGGTGCCTGGGCTGGCTTGACGGCCTCTTCATACGAGACCGACTTGTCAGTCACAGTCGCTTTCTGCAGAACAGTATCCACAACTTGTTCTTCAAGCACAACCGAACGCACTTCGTTCATCTGCTGGTCGTTCTTGTAGTACCAGGCGATGACTTGCTCAGGCTCCTGGTAGGCCGAAGCCATCTCCTCGATCATCTCGCGAACCTTGGCATCGTCTGGCTTGAGGTCGTATTGCTTGACCACTTCTGCCACGATCAGGCCCAGCGCAACACGGCGCTTGGCTTGCTCTTCGAACAGCTCGGCCGGCAATTGCTCAGGCTTGATGTTGCCACCGAACTGCTGAACCGCCTGCACGCGTAGACGATTGACTTCGTTTTCCAGCAAAGCCTTTGGCGCTTCGATCGGATTGGCAGCCAGCAGACCGTCCATGACCTGGTTCTTGACCTTGGTCTTGATGGCTTGGCGCAGCTCACGCTCCATGTTCTTACGAACTTCGGCGCGGAAGCCTTCCAGGGTCGATTCCTTGATACCGAACTGGGCGAAGAACGCTTCGTTCAGCTCAGGCAGCACAGGGGCCGACACGCTGTTGACGGTAATGGTGAACTCGGCGGCCTTGCCGGCCAGGTCCAAGTTCTGGTAGTCCTCTGGGAAGGTCACGTTGACGACGCGCTCTTCGCCAGCCTTGGCGCCGACCAGGCCGTCTTCGAAGCCTGGGATCATGCGGCCGGAGCCCAGCACCAACTGGGTACCTTTGGCCGAGCCACCGGCGAACGTTTCACCGTCAACCTTGCCAACGAAGTCGATGTTGAGCTGATCATCGGTTTGCGCGGCGCGCTCGACGGCTTCGAAGCGCGTGTTCTGCTTGCGCAGCACTTCCAGCATCTTGTCCAGGTCAGAATCGGCGACTTCGGCGCTCAGGCGCTCGACGGTGATCGACTCGAGGCCGGCAACGGTGAACTCCGGGAATACTTCGAAGATCGCGACGAACTCCAGGTCCTTGCCTTTTTCGAACGACTTCGGTTCCACGGACGGCGCGCCGGCAGGGTTCAGTTTCTGCTCGACAATGGCTTCGTAGAAGGAAGCCTGAACCAGATCACCGAAGGCTTCCTGGCGGGCATCGGCCTCGAAGCGCTGACGGATCACGCTCATGGGCACCTTGCCGGGGCGGAAGCCGGCAACCTTGGCGCGCTTGGCAGTCTGCTGCAGACGCTTGTTGACTTCGTTCTCGACGCGCTCAGCCGGAACGGCGATGGTCATGCGGCGCTCGAGAGCGGAAGTGTTTTCAACAGAAACTTGCATGGATATTCCTCGTTGCACAGACGTTAGCCGGCGTTAGCCCGACTCCAGAATCAAGGGCAAGCATTCTAGTGAGTCGCGCAGCAGAAGTCACCCCACTCGGGACGACCTGAAACAACGCCGGTCGATTAACTTTCAAGGGCCGCACGGCGAACCGCGCGACCTGTTTCCAAGAAGCCTGGCCAGACATTGCAACGATCACTTGCCGCAACATCTTGCTCAACAAATACACCTTGAACTGCACGCCCCTTATTCGGGCTCTATCTCGTTGAACTCGCAGTACTCCTCCCAGGACAACCCCAGCGCATCGGCCACCTCCCGGTGGGTCTCAAGGCGCATGACCCGCAATTGTTCCGGGGTTTCGGCGATCAGCTCAAGTGCGAGCTCCCAGGGCTGGATACCTTGCTCTTCAGCGGCATCCTCGAACGCCCATTGAATTTGCTGCGCCTGCTCACGCGCATCCAGCGCGCGGATCTCTTCGAGCAAGTGAGGGTTCGCTTCGGCGAAACGCTGCAGCGCGGCAGCGTGGCGGGCTTCTTTTGCGATCATTGGCTATGTCCTGGTACTTCCCGCTTCATCGGGTTTCAACCGGCTGAAATCTATCAGCTTTTATTGGGACGAAACCAGCGGATTGCAAGGGCGGCCTGCAATAAATACTGACGCCACGGCCCGAGGCAGCGCTGCCGAGCCATTAGGCAAGCCGGGTGCCTGGGAGCGAGCCAGTCCAGCGCGTTGACCGACCTGATCATCACAGGATCGACCGGGTCGAACACCCACACAGGATCCGGGCGCACCAAAAAACAAAAGGCGCCCGATCTCGCGATCAAGGCGCCTTTCGTATTAAAGATGGGGTGGACGATGGGAATCGAACCCACGACAACTGGAATCACAATCCAGCGCTCTACCAACTGAGCTACGCCCACCATATTGCGGTGTAACGGTACTGCCTTACTGAAGCATGGTGCGGACGAAGAGACTCGAACTCTTACAGCTTGCGCCGCTGGAACCTAAATCCAGTGTGTCTACCAATTTCACCACGTCCGCGTAACGCTTAAAACAAAGGCGCCAGTTACCGCGCGGCGCCTTCGAAGAATATGGGGTGGACGATGGGAATCGAACCCACGACAACTGGAATCACAATCCAGCGCTCTACCAACTGAGCTACGCCCACCATAACGCGTTCAAACACCTTGCTTGCCAAAGCTGCCTAAGTGGCGCACCCGGCAGGACTCGAACCTGCGACCATCCGCTTAGAAGGCGGATGCTCTATCCAGCTGAGCTACGGGCGCTTAAGCTTGAAGCCTAACCGAACAAGACACTGACAGCTCACTGCCAAACGACTCATTCTGCCCGACTTCGCCAACCAGTGCTAGGCTGTGCCCGACAAGTGCGGCGAATCTTATAGCCGACCCCTGGGGTCGTCAACAACTTTCTAAAAAAAATTTAAATTATTGAAGGGGTTAGGGCATTTGCCCGACCGCCCGCCTTTGCCCTCCAGCCATGTCGTGCGAGAATACGCGTTCTTTATTGTTCCCCTTCCGATGGTTAATCACGCGTCTATGACTGCACAACTAATCGATGGCAAGGCGATTGCCGCCAAGCTGCGCCAGCAAATCGCTCAACGTGTCGCGCAGCGGCGCCAGGAGGGCCTGCGCACGCCGGGCCTGGCAGTGATTCTGGTCGGCACCGACCCTGCCTCCCAGGTCTACGTCTCGCACAAGCGCAAGGATTGCGAAGAAGTAGGCTTCCTGTCGCAGGCCTTCGACCTGCCTAGCCACACCACGCAAGAAGCGCTTACTGAACTGATCGATCGCCTCAATGACGACCCGTCCATTGACGGCATCCTGCTCCAACTGCCGCTGCCCGCGCACCTCGACGCGTCGTTGCTGCTCGAGCGCATCCGCCCGGACAAGGATGTGGACGGCTTCCACCCCTATAACGTCGGTCGCCTCGCACAGCGCATCCCGCTGCTGCGCCCCTGCACACCCAAGGGCATCATGACCCTGCTCCAGAGCACCGGGCAGGACCTGTACGGCATGAATGCCGTGATCGTCGGGGCCTCGAACATAGTTGGACGGCCAATGGCGCTGGAGTTGTTGCTCAGCGGCTGTACGATCACCGTGTGCCATCGCTTCACCCAGGACCTGGCAGGGCATGTCGGGCGCGCGGACCTGGTGGTCGTTGCCGCCGGCAAGCCTGGGTTGGTCAAGGGTGAATGGATCAAGGAAGGTGCCATCGTCATCGACGTCGGTATCAACCGTCAGGAGGATGGCAAGCTGGTGGGCGATGTCGTCTACGAAACCGCCCTTCCCCGTGCTGGCTGGATCACTCCGGTGCCAGGCGGCGTAGGGCCGATGACCCGCGCCTGCCTGTTGGAAAACACCTTGTATGCGGCCGAAACGCTTCACGGCGATTGAGGCAAGCGAGCATGGCGGCCCTGCCGTCATTGCTTGAGCGACGGGCGGTTATCTACCGCCCCATCCTCATTCAGGCAAATTCGATTATTGGCCAGCCTGCCCGCCCTGCCGCTGCGTTTAGTCACCGCTAATCGCGCACCTCTGATATCGAACGCCAGACTCCTCTCGACTCCACCTGCCAGCGCGTGACAATTGGCACTACATGGGTCAGCTAACAATCCATTGCCCCATTGGGTTTCCAATAACCACAGATGCGCTAAACCCGCGGGCCTGCGCAAGCCTCATCACATCCCCTTGGGGTCTGTATCTAAAACGCTTTCGCGTTGAATGCTGCCCTCCATGGCAAGCTTATTGCTGCCTGTAGCATGTTGCCTGAGCGCTAGGCCCTCTGATGGGTGAGCTGACACTTACTGCACTCCAACAGAGCATCGAGCGTTTACATGCACCATGACTGGTCAGACCGGTAAGGCCAAAAAAGCTTGCACTGATCCGAAAATAGGCGTTTTATGGCCAAGCGCTGAACAAACCGGTAAGACCACAATAATTAAGTCCTGCGCTCATTCGCCCCGTGCGGCCAACGAAGCAAGGACACCGACCTGAGATCACTCCCATGCTCAAATGGTGCTCGCGTTCGATCTTCCTTCAAGTCGTGCTGGGCCTGGCCCTTGGCGTTGCCTGCGGCCTGAGTTTCCCCGACCTTTCCTTGCAGCTCAAACCCCTCGGCGATGGCTTCATCAAGCTGATCAAGATGCTGATCGGCCTGATCGTCTTTTGCGTAGTGGTCAGCGGCATTTCCGGTGCCGGTGACCTGAAGAAGGTCGGTCGCATCGGCCTCAAATCGGTCATCTATTTCGAAGTGCTGACCACGCTGGCGCTGGTCATCGGCCTGGTGTTCGCGTTCACCAGTGGTATCGGTAGCGGCGCCAACATCCACCTCGACCAGTTGTCCGGCGCTGATGCCAACAGCCTGGCCGAGCGTGGTCAGCATATCCATGGCGCCACAGCGTTCTTTATGGACCTGATCCCCACTTCGGTGGTAGGTGCCTTTGCTGACAACAACATCCTGCAGGTACTGTTGTTCTCGGTACTGTTCGGCAGCGCGCTCAACCTGGTGGGCGATTCGGCTGCGGGCATTTCGCGGCTGATCAACGAGCTTAGCCATGTGATCTTCCGCATCATGGGCATGATCGTGCGTCTGGCGCCCATTGGCGTGTTCGGCGCCATCGCCTTCACGACCAGCAAGTACGGCCTGGAGTCGCTCCAGCATCTGGGCGGCCTGGTGGCGTTGTTCTACCTCACCTGCGCAGGGTTCGTGCTGATCGTGCTGGGTACCGTCATGCGTTTGTCGGGGCTGAAATTGCTGCCCCTGATCAAGTATTTGCGCGAAGAGCTGACCATCGTCCTGGGTACGGCTTCTTCCGATGCCGTGCTACCGCAGATCATGCGCAAGCTCGAACACCTGGGCATCGGCAGCTCAACGGTCGGGCTGGTGATTCCAACCGGCTATTCCTTTAACCTTGATGGTTTCTCCATCTACCTGACCTTGGCCATTGTCTTCATCGCCAATGCCACCGGTACGCCCCTGGCGATGACAGACCTGCTGACGATCTTGCTGGTTTCACTGGTCACGTCCAAGGGCGCGCATGGGATTCCAGGCTCGGCGCTGGTGATACTTGCCGCGACACTGACTGCAGTCCCTGCGATCCCGGTGGTGGGCTTGGTACTGGTACTCGCTGTGGATTGGTTCATGGGCATCGGGCGCGCGTTGACCAACCTGATCGGCAATTGCGTTGCCACCGTGGCCATCGCCCGCTGGGAAAAAGACATCGACCTGGAGCGCGCTCAGAACGTGCTCGACGGCAAGCCTGGCTTTGCGCACAACCCGCGTAAGCAGCCTGCAGCCCACCAACAGGAATTCTGAAAGAAAAGGGCCGGCTCGCATGCCGGCCCCTGAAGGAGCGAAACGTGATCAGCTCATCAACCGTCGTCAACGCTGTGGTGGAAAAGCTGCGTCAAGCCCTCGCCCGTGGCCAATGGCGCAGTGGCGACATGCTCCCTGGCCAGCGAGAATTGGCCGAACAATTGGGCATCAGCCGCCCGAGCCTGCGTGAGGCCGTCATCGTGCTCGAGACCCTTGGGCTGGTGCGCGCTTTGCCAGGCAAAGGTGTGCTGGTGCTGGATGCCGATACAGCTACCTCGGCTTCGGCGCCCACTGCCAGTGCACAGGCCAGCCTCGCCGATGTGCTTGAACTGCGCTATACCCTCGAACCCTTCATCGTCGGACTGGTGGCCCAGTCGGCCAACAGCCAGGACATCGGCCAGTTACGGTTGACCTTGATGGACATGCGTGAAGCCCTTGAGGCCGATGACAGCGAAGCGGGCATGAACGCTTACATTGCATTCCACCAGGCGCTGTTTGCCCTGACCACCAACCCCATTTTCCAGAGCGTCGTACAGCAAACGGGCATTGCCCTGAAGCAAAGCGCGGACATGCTGCGCAATTCACCCGAGCACCTGGCTGCCCGTCTCAAGGAAAACGAAGCCGTGGTGCGGGCGATTCGTGAGCGCAATAGCACCCAGGCCAGCACCCAGATGCGGCAACACATTCTCGCCGAGGGTTTGCGCATGGGCATTGCGCTCAATGTGCCGGACGAACATCGGCACCCATAATCCAGGAGAGCAATCATGAAGGGTGCACATCACCTGCCCGACCTGCTTGCAGCCGGTGAGACCCGGCTTTGCGCCGAACAGATCTACCCACGGTTGTTCGATGCCATTCTGGAGCAACGCCTGCCGCCTGGCACTTTGCTGCCAGAGCAAGCGCTGGGCCAGGCATTTGGCGTGAGCCGTACGGTCATCCGCCGAGTGCTAGGCCGCTTGAGCGACCAGCAGGTAGTGGTACAACGCCCAAGCCATACGGCTCATCTGGTTGCGCCCGATCCGCATCAGGCACGCCAGGTACTGAGCGCGCGCCGGCTTGCCGAAACCACGCTGATAACCCTGGCCGTCGAACGCGCCCGCCCCGAGCAACTCAAGCAGCTGCGCCAATTGGTCGAGCGTGAACGCGTGCATCATGAAAAGGGCGAACGCTGCGCCGCTATACGACTGGGTGGTGAGTTTCACCTGAAACTGGCCCAGGTGGCGGACAATGCTCCGTTGTCGCGCTTTCTCAATGGGTTGGTGCCCATGACGTCCCTTATCATCGCGCGATACGAGTCACCGTGCTGTGACCATTGCGCCTGGCAAGAACATGCAGCGCTGATTGAGGCGCTCGAGCGAGGCGATGCACAGTCCGCCCTCGCCCTGATGAACGAGCACCTTGACCGGCTTGAAGCCAAGCTTCGACTGGACTGAGCCAGGTGATTTCAGCGAACCTGCTGACAGCAGCGCCTCAAGTTGCTGCCATTGCCGAACTGGGCAGGCCGAACATTTTGTCGAAAGCCCAGTTGTAGGCAAAGGTATAGCAAGGCACCAGCACGATGAATGCCATGTCCACCAGCAGCGCATCGAGCAGGCTCATGTCCAACCACCACGCGATCAGCGGAATCAGGTAGATCACGAGGGTCAGCTGAAACCCTACTGCGTGCACTACGCGCCGAGCCACGCTGCGCCCTCGTGTGGCTTGCCGGCTTTCCCAATATTCAAACAGCGTGTTGTAGACCAGGTTCCAGATCATGGCGATGGTGGTGATCATCACCGCGAGCGGCCCCGTGTGAGAAGCCTGGGTGTCGGACAGGTAGGCAAGACCCAAGGTGGACATGCACAGGCCGATCAACTCGTAAAACGTCACATAAACCAGTTTGCGCTTCAAACCCTGCACTGCATCGACCTCATCTAAATAGCTTGGGCCGGGTATAGTGCGTCATTACATCTGACAACAAAAGTCAGCAGCTTTCAGCCTGACTGACAGGAGAAGCGTGTGTCATTTACCAGTGAAACTATCCATGTTTTTCTCACCGTGCTGGACAAAGGCTCATTCTCTGCCGCCGCGCGCAGCCTGCAGCGCGTGCCCTCGGCGGTCAGCATGGCAATCGGCAACCTGGAGGCCGAGCTGGGCTACAGCCTGTTCCAGCGCGGAGCTCGCGATGTTCGACCCACAGTCCAAGCCCTTGCGCTTGAGCCCCATGCGCGGCTGATTGCCGAGCAGTTGGGTTTGCTGCAAGTGCATGCCGTAGAGCTCTCCGAGGGCCTGGAAAGCAACCTGACCCTGGCGGTGGTGCCGGACGTCGATCAGCAGCTGCTAATAGCGGCCATTGCCGAGCTCGGCCAACGTTATCCATTGCTCGAAGTCGCGATACTGAGTGCGCCGCAAGAACAAGCGCTGGATTTGCTGGACAGCGGTCGGGCCGACCTGTGCGTGGCATTTGCAGGTCTTCACGTCGACCCGCAGCGCGGGTTTCAGCTGATTGGCGTCGAGTCTCTGGTGGCGACCCTTGCTCCTCATCATCCGGCCGCACGGTCTGGTGTAATCCAGAACCTCGAAGACCTTACAGGCGTGCGGCAGATCCTGGTACGCAGCCGCGACCTGCCGTTGACCGACCCGCGCATGGTCATTGGTGCCACCCATTGGACGACCGACAGCTTCGATTTCGCCTTGCAGATGGTCGAGGCAGGCCTGGGCTGGGGTGATCTGCCGCTGTCCAGGGTCGCGCCGCTGCTGGACGCAGGCCGCCTGAAACGTTTGGCCTTCCAGAACACGCGCAACGAGCTGCAACTCCCGGTGCATGTGTTCTGGCGTAAGCAGCAACCGCTGCTCAAGGCTGCCAGGATGCTGGTCGAGCGGCTGGCCTTGAGGTGATCGCCGCTTGTCGAAAGCTGTGAGAAATTTCCGTAGGCGTATCAACCTTTTACCCGCCACGCCGATACCCCTTTGGACAGGGCTGACAGCGCACCACACCCGCGCTGTGCCCTCCCGTTAATGGCTCAAGGTCTCGAAACATGAACCTGAAATTTCGCCACAAGATTCTGCTCAGCGCCAGCGGCGTAGTGGTATTGGCATTCGCCTTGTTCACGCTGTACAACGATTACCTGCAACGCAATACGATCCGGCAGAACATCGAGGCATCGGTGGAACAATCCGGCGCATTGACCGCCAGCAGCGTGCAGAACTGGATGAGCGGGCGCATTCTTGTACTGGAAAACCTGGCGCAAGACATCGCCCAGCTCGGAACGGGGGATACCCTCGCTGGCCTGGTGGATCAGCCTTCCTATACGCGCAACTTCCTCTTCACCTACATGGGCCAGGCCAACGGGCTATTCACGCAGCGCCCGGATGCGCAAATGCCTGCAGACTATGATCCACGCAAACGCCCTTGGTACAGCGCAGCTGCCAACGCCGGCCAGACCTTGCTGACGCCGCCCTATCAAGCGGCTGTGGGTGGCCTGGTGGTGACGGTAGCCATCCCGGTCAAAAGCCGGTCAAACGGCGAGCTGCTCGGTGTAGTGGGCGGCGACGTCAGCCTCGATACACTGGTCGAAATCATCAACAGTGTCGACTTTGGCGGCATAGGCCACGCCTTCCTCGCCGACAGCGATGGCCAGGTGATCGTCAGTCCTGACAAAGATCAGGTCATGAAAAACCTCAAGGACATCTACCCTGGCACCAACCTGCGCGTTACACCCGGTATGCAGGACGTCGTGCTCAATGGCCAGGAACGCTTGATCTCATTTGCGCCAGTAGCCGGCCTGCCCTCGGCCAAGTGGTACATCGGTCTTTCGATCGACAAGGACAAGGCTTATGCAGCCCTGAGCCAGTTCCGTACTTCGGCACTGATCGCCATGCTCATCGCGGTCGCTGCCATCGCAGGCCTGCTTGGCTTGCTGATTCCGGTGCTGATGCGCCCCTTGACCACCATGGGACGCGCCATGCGTGACATCGCCGAAGGCGAAGGTGACCTGACCCGCCGCCTGGCGGTGCAGAATCAGGATGAGTTCGGTGAGTTGGCTACCTCTTTCAACCGCTTCGTTGAACGTATCCATGCCTCCATCAGCGAGGTGTCCTCGGCCACACGGCTGGTCCACGACCTGTCTGAAAAAGTCGTCAGCGCTTCCAATGCCTCCATCAACGGTTCTGAAGAACAAAGCATGCGCACCAACAGCGTGGCGGCAGCGATCAATGAACTGGGCGCCGCGACCCAGGAAATCGCGCGTAACGCAGCCGATGCATCGCAGCATGCGAGCGGCGCCAGTGAGCAGGCCCACGATGGGCGTGCCGTGGTGGAGGAAGCGATCAGCGCCATGACCTCGCTGTCGCAGCGCATCAGCGAATCGTGTGCACAAATCGAAACCCTGAACGCCAGCACCGACGAAATTGGCAAGATCCTGGATGTGATCAAGGGCATTTCTCAGCAAACCAACTTGTTGGCCTTGAACGCGGCCATCGAAGCCGCTCGCGCTGGCGAGGCCGGCCGTGGCTTTGCCGTTGTGGCTGATGAAGTGCGAAATCTTGCCCACCGTACGCAGGAGTCGGCCGAGGAAATCCATCGAATGATTACCGGCCTGCAGGTCGGCTCACGCGAGGCGGTGCATACGATGAATACCAGCCAGGTTTCCAGTGAGCAAACCGTCCAGGTAGCCAACCAGGCTGGTGAACGCCTTGCCAGCGTGACTCAGCGCATTGGCGAAATCGACGGCATGAATCAGTCGGTGGCCACCGCCACCGAAGAGCAGACTGCCGTGGTGGAAAGCCTCAACCTGGATATCACCCAGATTAATGCGTTGAACCAGCAGGGTGTGGAGAATCTCAACGAAACGCTGCGCCATTGTGATCAATTGGCCCAGCAAGCCGGCCGGTTGAAGCAGCTGGTGGGCAGTTTCCGGATCTGATTGTTTAACGTCGTATGGGGCAGCGCCATGATGCGGGCTGCCCCCAGTTATAACCTAATAACGAACAAGTCTATTTGGCTATAAAAAAATCTATATGCTGGCTGCATCCGATAACGGGCAAAGCTGGGCAGTCGAGTAGCGTATGGATGTAGGTTCTTTCGGTTTTACCATTGCAGGATTGGTCGTAGGGTTCATCGTTGGCATGACAGGTGTAGGCGGTGGCTCGCTGATGACGCCAATCCTGCTGTGGTTCGGGATCAACCCAGCAACGGCAGTGGGTACCGACTTGCTCTATGCGGCGATCACCAAGGCCAGCGGCGTATGGGTACATGCGCGTAACAAGAACATCGATTGGAAGATCACGGGGCTCCTCAGCCTGGGGAGCGTTCCCGCGGCTGCACTGACGCTGTGGTTCCTCAGTACGCTGCACACCGACACCACGGCCGTAAACGCGATCATCAAGCAGGGCCTAGCCGTTGTATTGATCCTCACAGCCTTGGCTATCTTGTTCAAATCGCGGTTGCAGGCATTCGCTAGCCGCCACGCCGGTGACCATTACCATCTGAGCGATCGTAGCCTCAATACCCTGACTGTCCTGACCGGCGTCGTATTGGGTGTCATGGTAACGCTCACCTCCATCGGCGCTGGCGCACTGGGCACCGTCGCCCTCTTCCTGCTCTACCCTTTCCTGATCACACGTCGCCTGGTTGGCACCGAGATAGCTCATGCCGTCCCGCTCACGTTGGTGGCTGGGCTGGGTCATGCGGGCATGGGTAACATGGACTGGTCATTGCTCGGCTACCTGCTGCTGGGATCACTGCCGGGTATCTACCTGGGTAGCCACCTGACCGGGCGCATATCGGACCGCGTGCTGCGCCCGTGCTTGGCCGCGATGCTACTGTTGATTGGCTATAAGCTGGCGTTCTGAGGGCAGTTGATCCTCAACCGCCACTGGCCGCTGAAGCTCAATTCGATGCGTGACAATGGCAGGACATCGATGCGTTGGGCTGCCACCATTGGGCAGCCCAGCACCTGTACCAATACTGCACGCATGACCATTGGGTGAGTGACAGCGAACCATTCACCCGGCAGCTCAAAATCCTTCAGCCAAACGCTCATACGATGGCAGAGCGCTTGAAAAGACTCCCCTCCATGCACCTCGCTCGCGGGGTTCTCCAGCCAGTCGGCCAAGGCTGACGGCTGCTCGGCTTGTACGCGCTTTAACGCCAGCCCTTGCCATCGCCCCATGTTGCAATCCGCCAATCCTGACGCAATCGTTGCATCGCCCAAGGCCAGGGCGGTTTGCTGAGCGCGCTGTTCCGGCGCTGTCAGGATCTGAAATGTACCGTGCGGTACGCAGCGGCGGGGTACGGACACCAGCGGCTCTTCCGGTTCAGGGAAATACCCACGCTTTTGAGCCAGCGTTAGTCCATGGCAGATCATCGTCAGGCGAGTGGCTTTCACCTTTTGGGCCTCGAGGGTAGGAATGAATTCAGTTAGCCCCGAAGGCGATCATCCTAGTGACCTCGTCCGGAGCGGTATAGCCTACGCAGGATGATTCATTAATCACACACAGTTGTTGTTTTTCAACGCCCTGCTCACAGGCAGATGGAGAAGCAACGTTGAGACTTTTTGCAGCCCAAAGACAAAACCCCTACCTGC